>CALDQK010000857.1 GCA_937911525.1 uncultured bacterium | reverse complement strand
GCACCACGCGCTCGAGCCAGGCGTCGACCACGCGGACCTTTCCGCAGGTCACGAAGTCACTCAAGGTCGTGACCGCGCGCTCGATCAAGTAGTTGGCGTACTTGTTCTGGGCTCGCCGGACCCGCTCGCGGTTGCGGTTGCTGTCCTGGCGCTCGCGCTCCTCGGGCTTGAGGAAGAGCACCCGCTCCTCGGACTTGGTCAGGCCGGTGTCGCTCGGCAGCTCGAGGTTGCTCAGGAAGCCCTGCTCGTCGACCGAGACGAGGACGCGCCCGTACTGTCCGAGCGCCTCGAGGGTGTTCAGCAGCACCTGGACCGCGCCCACCCCGTAGCGGTGGGCCAGGCGGCGCACGAAGGGCAGCGCCGTGAACTCCTCCTGGCTGGGGGAGATCACCCACTCGTCGTGGACCTCGGGGAAGACCTCGTCGAGGTGCTCGAGGATGGTCGTCACGACTCCGTCGACCAGCGCGCGCTTCTTCTCGAGCACGCCCAGGTAGACCTCCTTGAAGAGTTCGCCGTGGTCCGAGCGGAGCGAGCCGTAGCGCTGCTCGAACTCGCGGATCAGGAGGTTGCTGACCTCCATCCACAGCCGCCAGCGCGGCCCGGTTCCGTCGTCGGTCGAGTGGAAGAGCTCGTACTCCTCGAGCAGCTCGGGGTAGCGCTCGAAGTACTGCTCGCGCAGCTCGTCGGTCTCGTCCTGCTCGGTCAGCTCGACGAGCACGTCGCTCATTCGCTCGTGGAAGTCGAGGGCCTCGCTCAGGCTCGGGCGAGCCGGTCGCCCCCGGTGGAAGCCGTCGCTGTCGCGGAAGGGGAAGTGGTAGTGGTGCCGCGTCCCCTTGCGAATCACCTCGACCAGCCCGCGCCGCTCCAGCTTGCGCAGGGTCTGCGCGGGCGAGCTGCCGCCCAGCACCTGCTTGAGGGCCTTGGCGTCGTGGTAGGTGCGCGTGTTGTAGAAGTGCGCCAGCTGGAGGTAGGCCCGCAGCTCGGGCTCGCTCAGCTCCATCAGCCAACGGTCCAGCCAATCCCCCGCGAGCTTGACGTCGGTGCGGGGGTCGTGCGGAGCGCGGTCGAAGACGACTGGCTTGGCTTGCTCCAACACGGTCGTGCCCATCGAGAGACTCCTTCGCTCGTGCGAGCGCTCATGTTCGCAGCGGGGCAGCTGGGATGCCAGCCAACCCAGAAAGTCGAGCGCGCTTCAGTTCCCCAGCGCCTCGAGCAGCTGCTCGACCTCGGCCTTGCGCTCCCCGTCGAGGGGCCGCGAGCGCAGGCGCCCCAGGACCTGTCGCGCCAAGTCCTTCTTGCCCTGGGCCGCCAGGGAGCGCGCCAGCTCGATGCGCGTCGTCACCAGCTCCTGCAAGAGCTCCTTCCGCTCGCGCGCGTGCTGGCGCTGGGCTTCCTCGCTCTGGCGCGCGCTGGCCTTGAGCTGCCAGCTGAAGTAGCCGGTCGAGACGGGCAGGATGAGGGCCACGCCCAGGCCGATCGTCGCGGCGACCTTGCCGCGGATGCGGTTCCAGGCGCGCTCCATGGGGCCCGCCCGCAGCGCGATCTCGTCGCCCTCCAGCCAGCGCCGGAGGTCGTTCTCGAACTCGGACACGGTCTGGTAGCGGTGGCGTCGCTCCTGGGCCAGCGCGGTCATCACGATCGTGGCCAGGTCCTTCGAGACGGTGCGCCGCACGTGCCGGATGTGGCGGACGGGCTCGGTCGAGGCCTTGCGCAGCACCTGCACCGTGTCCACTCCGTCCCGGGGAGGCCGCCCGGCCAGGAGGGTATAGAGCGTCGCCGCCAGGGAGTAGACCTCGCCGACCAGGTCGTAGGGATGGGTGCCCGCGATGTACTCCGGGGGCAGGTATCCAGGAGACCCGATGATCTTCCCGCCGTCCTCGGACTCTTCGAACCCGCGCGCGATCCCGAAGTCGATCAAGACGGGCTCGCCTCGGCGATCGAGGAGCACGTTCTCCGGCTTGAGGTCACGGTGCAGCAAGCCCTGGCTGTGCGCGTAGGAGACCGCGGCGCACAGCTTGACGCACACCTCGACGATCTCGCGCTCGCTCAAGCCCGCGGTCGCGAGGGCCCGGTTGATCGGCAGGCCCTCCACGTAGTCCATCGTGAAGTAGTCGACCTCGCCGGCGCGGCCCACGTCGTGAACCGCCACGATGTGCGGGTGGCGCAAGCTCGCGACCGCCTGGGCCTCCTTGCGGAAGTCCTGGCGCGCGCTCTCGTGGTCGCCCGCGTCATCGGGCCCGAGGATCAAGACCTTCATCGCCACCAGGCGATCGAGCCGCTTCTGGCGCGCCTTGTAGATGATCCCCATTCCGCCGCGCGAGATTCGCCCCAGGATCTGGTAGTCGCCGAGGGTGCGTTCGCCATCGCCGTCGAGGTCGAAGGCGTCCTTCCACTCCTCCGCCACGAGGGTGTCCTCGACCGCGACCTCCTCGAGGGCGTCGGGCTGGGTGAGGACCTCGCGGCAGCGCTGGCAGCGGTAGCGCTTGTTGGGGGCGTAGGCGACGACGTTGTATTGCGCGTAGCAGCTGCTGCACACCAGGATCGCGGTGCCTTGCAGGCTGAGGACCTTGGCGACGCTCTCCTCGTCGACCACGCCTCGCGCGACGAGCAGCTCGCCCAGGCGCAGGAACACGCCCCGGCGCGCCATCTCCTCCTGGAGCTTCACGGCCTCCTCGACCTGCTCCTCGGTCGCGAGGTTTTCGCGGACGAGGCGCTGGCCGAAGGGCACCTCCAGCACCACCGTGCTGCTAGCGGTGCTGGGGTCGGCTGGCGCCTCTCCGTTCGTGTCGGCCTCGCTGCTGACGCTGCTCATTCTTCCCTAGAGGGTGACTGTCCGTGGGGGTAGCGAGCAAGAGCGAGCGTCAGGAGCCCCAGAGGAGCTCGCCGAGGTCGGCGAAGCGCTGCAAGCGGGGGGCTTTCAGACGGTGGCCCAGCCGGGCGTCGGGGTCGTCGCGGCTCGCGAGGGCGCGGACCGCCTCGAGCCCGCGCGCCGCGCGGACGGGGTTGCGCGGAGGGACGATCAGGAAGCGCCCCAGGAGCTCTCGCGCGTCGACCGAGCGGGAGAGGATCAGCCCGCAGGCGTCGACCAGCTCTTCGCCCCAGGGCCCGGCCTCGATCAGCTCGACCCCCCACGCGTCCAGCGCGGGGGCCCCGGCCTCGTGGCCGAGTCGGATCAAGGCTTCGACGGCCGCGCCGATTCGGGGCAGCTCCTTCATGCCGGAGGTCAGGCGCCCCAGGACCAGGTCACCGGCCTCGGCGTGGCCGAGCATGCCCGCCGCCCACAGAGCCGAGGCGGTGTTGGTCTTGCGCGCCTTCTTGCCGAACCAGGGCGAGAGCAGCTCGAGGGCCTCGGGCCCGTGGCCGGCCTCGGGCAGGCGGAGCAGGGCCTGCTCCTCCAGCTCGCTCCGCTTGCGTCCCAGCTCGAGCGCCCGCTCGACGAGCGCCAGGGGAGCCGGCGCGGGGGCAGCCGCCAGGATGCGCTCCAGCGCGCCGGGGTCCTCTTCACCCGCGACGTGCTCCCACACCGGCTCGAGCTTCTGGCGGCGAATCAGCTCCAGGCACGCGCCGGCGCGGACCTCGGGGCGCTTGCTCTTGAGCGCCTTCTCGACCAGGACCTCTTCGCTCTGCAGGACCGGCACGGCGTGCAGGAAGAGCGCCACGCGCAGCGCCGGGTGCGGGTGCTCACGCGACATGGTGGCGACCCGATCGCGGAGGTCGGCATCCACGAAGGCGGGCCCTCCGGCTCCGACCAGGTTGCGCCCGCAGCGGACGACGACCCGCGCCGCCTCCTCGGGGTCCATGGCCTCGAGGCGATCGAGCACCTCGCGGCCCGTCTCCTCCTCGGTGCCGGAGGCGGCGAGGGCTGGCAGCTCGGTCAGCTCCTTGTCGGCTCCCTCGAGGTGCCGGTGCAGCAGGTCGACCTCGACCTCGCCGAAGGGGCGGGAGCGGAGGATCTTGGTGAGCACCCGGCGCAGGGCCTTGTCCGGCCCCTCTTCGACGCGCGCGAAGAGCTCGACCGCCTTGCCGATGCCCTCCCGCAGACTGCGCCGGGCGACCTCACCCAGGGTCTCGAGGGCGCGCGGGTCGTGGGGATCGTCGACGTCCTCGTCGAGTCGGGCCGCGAGCTCCTCCTCGCCGAGGAGCACGGCTGGACGGTGAGGAGAGACGATGCGCAGCTCGTCGGAGGCGAAGGTCTGCGCCTTCTTGCCCAGGCGAACCACGACCTCCTCGGGTCCGCTGGCGGGTTCGCGGACGCGGACCACCCGGGCCTCGTCGTCTTCCTCCTCGATCGAGACCATGTCGCCCGGGAGGGGGCGCAGGTCGACGCCGGCCTTGAGGGCGAGGACTCGGTAGCGGTAGAGAAGCTTGGGGTCCTCCGGCGCGACCTCGGCGGCGCGGCGCTGGCGGAGCAGCTCGGGATCATTCACTGGAGAAGAAGCCTCGCGGGAACTCGACGACGTTCTCGGTCAGGTTGCTCGTGGGGTCCTCCTGCTCGGCCTCCTCGCGCGGAACGCTGTCGAAGAGAGCCAGGAGGCGCTCGAGCAAGGGCGGGACGTCGTCGTCCTCGGGGGGGTCGGGGGGCAACACCTCGCCCCAGGCCTCGATGAGGTGGCGGGGGATCTCGGGGTCGGCCTTGAGCACCACCACCTCGAGCATCTTGGGGTGGTAGTCGTCGCTCTTGCAGTAGCAGCCGACGTGGAAGTAGGCCGGCGAGCGGCGCATGCCGTACATCTTCTCGCGGGCCAGGCGGAGCTCGCCCTTCTTGATCTTCACGTCGCAGTAGCGGCAGGCGGCGCGCCCCGAGGGGGCCATCTCGAGCTTGGGGACGCCGCCGGTGTCCGCCCAGGGGGAGCGAGGCGTCGGCTCGATGGTGTCGGGGAGCACGGCGCGGAAGAAGGCCTTGACCTCGGCGGGCCAGCGATCGCTGTTCTCCTGGACCACGCGCGCGCAGAGGCCGGGCGCGAGGCGGACGATGCACTGGGGGTGGAAGCGCCGCTCCCCGTCCAGGGAGAAGGCCTTGATCGCGTGCCCGGTCCCGGGGCCCGGCTCACCCGGGGTCACGAGGCCGCAGAACACGCAGTCCTGGGTGCGGGGGTCCGTCTGGGGGTAGGAGATCCCGGTGATCGGGGTGCGAAGGTAGCTGCGCGGCGCCGGCGGGGTGCCCTCGGGCACGTAGCGCTCCGCGACGGCGAGCCCCTCCTCGGGCCAGTCCACGGGCTTGTCGGGCAGCTTGCTGTCGACGAGCCGGCGGGCGGCGTGATCAGGGGCCCGCTTGATCCCGCAGTCGACGTGGAAGAGCGCTCGCTTGCCGATGATCGGGATCGCCTCGGCCCGGTAGGTGCCTTTTTGAATCTCGACGTCGCAGGCCTTGCACTTCGCACGGACCGCGTTGCTGATCTCGACCCGGAGGTCGATGTAGGGATTCCACCGCATTGGGACGAGTCTATCGCCCGCGTCAGGTGGCGACCACGTCCCCATGCGGCAACGACTTAGGGCGCGTGGCTCAAGCGCTCCGGCGCGCCTCGCCGATAGCTCATGAGGGCGCGGGAGCGCGGGCGGGAGTAGACGGTGAGCTGGCTGGCGGCGAGCGGGAGCGTGGTGGTCGCGGCGGCGGGGGTCCTCGCGACCGCCTGGGCGGCGCGGGGGGGCTCGCGCAGGTGGCCCGCCGTGACGGCGCTCCTGCTGGGAGCCGAAGAGGCCGGGGTCCGGGGGGACCCGCGCTTCTGTGCGCTGGCCGGGGCGCTGGCGACGGGGGTCAGCGCGCTGGTGCTCGTGCCCGTCCTCGCCGAGCTGGGGCCTGGGCAGCGCGGGTTCGGGTTGCTCCTGGGGGCGCCGATCGGTGCGCTGGCCATGGCGGCGCTCGCCGACCTGCTGGCGCGCGCCGATTTCTGGCGACGCCGCGTCGCGCAGGCTGCTCAGACCAGCGAGCTCAACGAGCTGCTCGAGCGCGCGAACGCGCAGGTCGCCCTCGCCGCCCGCCACATGGGCGCCGAGCGGCGGGACACCGTGGACGAGCTGGCCGCCTCGCTCGCGGACTACGCCCAGCGCCTCGGGCGCGGCGAGGTCGATGGGCTCGCGGAGCGGATCGAGGACGTGATCGCGCTCGCGCGCACCTGCCTCCTCGCGGAGGGCCGGGAGGCCGCGAGTGTGCTGGGGGTCTCCCCTGACGCTTCGCCCGCCGAGGCCCGCGCGCTCTATCAGGCCCTGGCGGGGCTCTATCGCGGTCCCGCGGCGTTGCCCGGGGTCGACCCGGCCAAGCACGAGGAGCTCGCGGCGGCCTTCGCCCGGCTCGAGCTCAGCATGGCCCTCGGCGAGTCAGGGGTCGCGTCCGCTCCGCGCGACCCGGAGCCTGAGCCCGTGATCCGCCGCGCGGCTTGATTCAACCCTCGCGCAAACTTCGGAAAGTCCTATTTCAGAGGAACTTCACAGAAGCGAAACTCCGTCTCGAATACGCTCCAGCGATGCGCTATCGTCTGTCCATTCCTGAGCGCTATCGTGGCCAAACTGGCGCGAAACGCGGGGTACAGAGGAGTAAGCGTGGCGAAGAAGAAGACCAAGAAGTCCACCTCCCGAAAGAAGACCTCGCGCAGCGCCGGGGCCCGCACCAAAACCTCGAGCGGCAAGACCTCGAGCGGCAAGACCTCGAGCAGCAAGGCGGCCGCCTCCAAGAGCGGCGCGCGCAGGGGGGGGCCGAGCCGGACCTGGACCCTCGTGACCTTCGCCGAGATGGACGGCTGGCGAGCCGAGCGGAACATCCCCAA
Source organism: uncultured bacterium (assembly GCA_937911525.1). Classification (GTDB taxonomy): domain Bacteria; phylum Planctomycetota; class J058; order J058; family J058; genus NORP233. Next base: position 5,253 of record CALDQK010000857.1, on the reverse strand, counting down.
GAAGAAGATGGCGGATCTGGTCGGGGTCACCAACAGCACGTATCACAACTGGGCGCGCGGCTCGGCGGTGGCGACGCTCAACACTCAAGAGCGAATCCGCAACCTCCTCGACTCGGGTGGACTCGCCGCGGAGGTGCGCGGGGCGAGCGCCGGGGGCGGGAGGGCTCCGGATGTGCTCAACGCGACCGGACAGATCGTGGCGAGCTACCTGGCGCACAAGAAGCGCGAGGCGAGCTTGGAAGAGCTGACTCGCGTCGTGCGCGAGGTGCGCCGGGCGCTGGAGGGCTAGCGGAGGGGGGCTGACGCAAGAGGCGACTGGAGGTCTACTCTTCGGGGTGGGAGAATCTCCCCCATGAACCCCTTCGCGCTCCTCTTCGACACGACCGACTTCCCACCTCGTTGGCACTGCGGCTCGTGGACCGACCTGCACGGGTGGATCCACATCGTGTCGGACGCCGCGATCTGCCTCGCGTATGCGTTCATCTCCATCCTGCTGCTGATCCTGCTGATCCGCCGCGAACGGATCCCATTTCCCCACATCCTGGGGCTCTTCGTCGCCTTCATCGCCTGCTGCGCCCTGACTCACCTCAACGAGGCCGTGATCTTCTGGCAGCCGGTCTACCGCTGGGCGGGGCTGATGAAGCTCGTGACGGCGCTGGTCTCGGTCTTGACGGCGTGCGCGATGGTGTTCGTGATCCCCGAGGTGCTCCGGCTGCGCACTCCGGCCGAGCTGGAGCAGGAGGTGGAGCGGCGGACCGGCCTGCTCAAGCAGTCGAACGCCGACCTGGAGAGCTTCGCCTACGTCGCTAGCCACGACCTCAAGGCGCCGCTGCGCGCGGTGGACAACCTCAGCGCCTGGCTGGAGGAGGACCTCGCCGACCGGCTGAAGCCGGATGAGGCCGAGAAGATGCAGCTCCTGCGCGGGCGGGTCCGGCGGATGGAGATGCTCCTCGAAGACCTGCTCTCCTACTCGCGCACTTCCCGGGCCGTCCACGAAGTCGAGCAGGTCGACCTGGGGCGGCTCGTGCAGTTGATCTGGGACACCCAGCTCGAGGTCCCCGCCGGGTTCAGCCTCGAGGTGTCCCCCGAGCTCCCCACCATCGAGACGGTCAGGACCCCCTTGGAGCAGATCTTTCGGAATCTGCTCGGCAACGCGATCAAGCACCACGACCAGGGCCAGGGGAAGATCGTGGTCGGCGCGGCGCCCCACGCGCACGGCTTCGCCTTCAGCGTCAGCGACGACGGCCCCGGGATCCCAGCCGAGCAGCGAGAGCGCGTGTTCGGCCTGTTCAAGACGCTCCGCCCGCGGGACGAGGTCGAAGGGAGCGGGATCGGGCTCAGTGTGGTGCAGCGCTTGGTCAAGCGGTACTTTGGGGAGGTCCGGATCGAGGACGCTGGCCCGGGGACGAAGGTGACCTTCACCTGGCCGCGCACGATAGAGGTGGAGGCGGCAGAGAGCGAGTGAGGGGACCCTCCCGGGAGTTGAGGATCTTGCTGGTCGAGGACGACGAGGTGGACGTCCTCTGCATGAAGCGCTTCTTCGACCCGAAGCCGGGTTGCCGCTTGACGGTGGTCAACAACGGCTACGACGGGCTCGAGCGGCTGAGAGCCTGGACCCAAGAGAGTCCCGCCCCGACGGTCGTGCTGCTCGACCTCAACCTGCCTCGCATGGGCGGGCTCGAGTTCCTGGACGAACTCCGCTCCGAGCCCGGGATCGCCTCTACCGTGGTGTTCGTGGTCACGACCTCCACCGACCCGGGCGACGTCGGGGCGGCTTGGCAGCGCAACGTGGCTGGCTACCTGGCCAAGAGCCGACCCGAGGAGTTCGAGCTCAAGCTCGAGAGCCTCGATCGCTACATCCACGCCCTCGAGTTGCCCTGTGGTTGAGACGATCCTCGCGCGTAGGCCGCTGCACCTCTTGATCGTCGAGGACGACCGCGTCGACCAGATGGCCTTGACGCGCGCGCTCGAGAAGAGCGGCGATCCGGTGACCTACGAGATCGCCGAGACCCTCGCCGAGGCGCGCTCGCTGATCTCGAGCCGCGACTTCGACTGCGCGATCTTCGACTTCCACCTTCCGGACGGGACGGTGGTCGAGCACCTCTCTCGCCGGCAGGGCGAGCCCGGTCGAGCTCGCGACCTCCCGATCATGGTCGTGACCGGGGCCGAGGGCGAGAACGAAGGGGTCTCGAGCCTCCAGCAGGGAGCCCAGGACTACCTGCTCAAGAAGGAGCTCTCCGCCAACGGCGTGCGGCGAGCCGTGCGCTACGCGATCGCGCGCAACAAGATCGCGCGCGAGCTCGAGGCCACCATCAAGCGGGGAGAGCAGGCCGACCGGCTCGACTCGATCGGACTCCTCGGCGGCGAGCTGGCCCACGACCTGAACAACAAGCTGGCGGTCGTGGAGGGCAACACCCTCGCCGCGCTCGAGGACCTCGGAGACGAGCACGAGACGACGCGCGTCAAGCTACGCAAGGTGCTCAAGGCGACGGCTCACTCGGTCGAGCTGATCCGCCAGGTGCTGGCCTTCTCGCGCCAGCAGACCATGACCCCGCGCCCGCTCGACCTGAGCGAGGCGGTGGCCGACGCCGCCACCGTGCTGCGCGAGGTCCTCCGCGGCGCAGCGCCCCTCGAGCTGCGCCTCGAGCCGGAGACCACGGCCTACCTCGACCCCCGCCAGCTCTCGCGCGTGCTGCTGAACCTGATCACCAACGCCCGGGACGCCCTCACCCAGGCCTCGAACCCGAGGGTGATCCTCTCGGTCCGCAGTGAGGGTGACGAGGTCGTGATCGAGGTCGAGGACAACGGGGCGGGGATCGAGCCAGAGCTTTTAGGGCGGATCTACGACCCCTTCTTCACGACCAAGGACGACGCCGAGAGCACGGGCCTCGGCCTGGCGGTCGTGCACGGGATCGTCAGCCAGAGCAAGGGATCGATCCTGCACCGGAGCCAGCCCGGTGCGGGGACGAGGGTCGTCGTGCGCTTCCCCCGCGCGGCGGGCGTAGGTCCCCAGGCCAAGCCGCCGGCCGGTCTCGCCCGGGCCGGCGAGGCGTCGCAGCGCACGATCCTCGTCGTCGACGACGAGGAAGACCTCAACGAGCTCCTCGCGCAGATCTTGCTGCGCGAGGGCTACTCGGTCCTGACCGCCTTCAGCGCCGAGGAGGCCCTCGAGGTCTATCGAGACGCCCCCCGGATCGACCTCCTGTTCAGCGACGTGAGGCTGCCGGGAATGCAGGGGCCCGAGCTCGCCAAGCAGCTCTACGCCCTTCAGCCCGACCTGGCGCTCGTCTTGATCTCGGGCTTCGCTGACTCCAGTCGAGCCGTCCAGGATGTCGTCGCGTTGGGGGGCGCGTTCGAGCACAAGCCGGTCTCTCGCCAGCGCGTGCTCGAGCTCGCGGAGGTCGCGCTCGGGATCAGGCCGGATCCGCAGGGCTGAGCGAGAGTCCGATGGGCACGCTGTCGCCGTAGAACTCCTGCTGGGTGCGCACCTCGCCGCCGGTCGCCTCGTCGAGGGGCCGCAGGGCGCGCGCGCCGACCTCGCGCTTCTCCAGCCACTTCCGCGCCCGCTGGCGCAAGTCGTCGGGCACGTTGCGGGAGCGGTCCTCGGTCAGGCGGGCGAGCTGGGTCACGCAGAAGATCGCCTCGCCCCCCTTGGGGTCGAGCTTCAGGACTCGCTGCAGCCAGTCCGCGGCGGTCTTGGCGGGGACCAGGCGATCGATGGGCCCGTAGAGGGGGACGCGTCCGCCCAGCCGGCCCAAGGCCCAAGGGCCCCAGCGCGGCGGCGCCTTCCCCTTCTCGAGCAGGTCGAGCATCACCCCGCCCAGCTTGGCCTTCTTCTTGGCCGAGAGGTGCTCGAGCGAGGCCCCCAGCCGCCAATACTCCGCCAGGAGCTGACGGGAGAGGCCGCGCTTCTTGCCGAGCAGGTAGGGCTGGACCGGCGAGAAGATCGTCTCCTGGTGCCCGCGGTTGAAGCCGCCGGCGATCCGGCGCAGGGCCACGATCCACTCGGTGCGCACCATGTCGTGGCGCGGGTGGAGCAGGCCCTCGAGGAACACCTTCCACATGCCCGCCATGCGGAAGTCGTCCAGGGTCGAGCCGAACCCGGGTCGGAGCAGGAAGCCGGCCAGGTTCAGCCAGCGCCCTTCGTGGTAGGGCGAGCGCTGACGGGTCGTCTGGACCTCGAGCAGGGCGTCGAAGAGCGCCCGGATCACGGGGACCGACCAGCCCTCGCGTGAGCTGCCCAGGACCTCCTCCAGCTCCTTGCCCAGCCGCTCGAGGGGGCGCTGCGCCTTGTGCGCCGGCAGGCGGAAGGTCTCCTGGAGCTTGGTCTGCGCCTCGGCCAGCTTGGCGGCGTCGACCACCAGCTCGCCCGTGGGCAGGTCCTCTTCGGGGGCGCCCTCGGCGCTCGGGAGGCCCTCCCCCTGGGCGGGCTCGGGGGCGCGGGGCCGGGTGTCGAGCTCGAGGCGCCAGCGCTTCTCGCCCTCGCCCGTCTGGGCGGCCCAGATCTCGAGGGTCCCGATCTCGGTGTAGCGCGAGATCAGCTTGACCGGGACCCGCTTGGCCTTGCCGCCGCGCTTCTTGCCCAGCCGGATGACGGTGTGCAGCGGGGCCAGCTCGTCGAAGTCCTCGGGGTCGAGCTCGACCACCTCGCCCGACTCGTCCTCGCGCACGGTCGAGGTGTGGAAGGGGAACACGACCGGTCGGTTGGCCGTCAGCTCGAGGCCGTGCTGGTCGATCTCGACCACCCCGCCCTCCTGCAGGCCGCGCGGGACCAGGCAGATCGCGTTGCGCGACTCCTGGTCGCCGGTGCCGACCTCCAGGTAGTAGGAGCGGCCGGCGCCGCTCTTGATCCGCGTGCCCTTGCCGCGCCGGACGAGCCCGTAGTAGGCCGCGCCCCGGGCCACGGCCAGGTCGAGGTCGCTCCCGCTCAGCGCCGCGGGCCGCTCTTGCCAGTTGCCGATGGCGTCCAGGATCCGCTCGCGCAGGACCGCGGTCTTGAACACGCCGCCGTTGAAGAGCACGTGATCGACGCGGACCAGGCCCTGCGGGCCGTGGGGCAGCTCGCCCTCCTCGCGGGCGTGCCGGCGGAGGAAGTCGCGCAGGTGGCGCGTGATCGCGGGGTCGGACTCGAAGGGGAGCCCGAACTCCTTCAGGCCGCTGCGGGCCCGCGGCGCGCCGGGGGCGTCCGCCTGGATCAGAGGGAAGAACCCCTCCAGGATCTGCTCGACCACGTCCTTGGCCTCGATGGTGGCC
>CALDQK010000856.1 GCA_937911525.1 uncultured bacterium | reverse complement strand
CCCCCGGGTCAGAGCAAGCCTCCCGCACGCCCACATCCAGGAAGACGCGGCGCGGCCGCGCTCTTCCTAGATTGGCGTCCGGGGGAGAACGCCCCCAATAACCTCGCCTGCGCACGCGCAGCGACCCCTCGCCGACCCCACGCCCCCCGGGCCAGAGCAAGCTTCCCGCACGCCCACATCCAGGAAGACGCGGCGCAGCCGCGCTCTTCCTAGAAATGCGCGCGGACAGGCCCGCGTGAGCCTCGACGGCCCTTCACGAATCGCGGGTGCCTGTCCTCCCGATTTGGGCCTATCATTTCGCGCCCAACGTGTCCCATGGGACGCAGAAAGGTATGGACATGAAGCGAGTAGCGATTTGCGGAGCCTCCGGCTACTCGGGAATGGAGCTGACCCGGCTCCTGGCGCGCCACCCCGGCGTCGAGGTCGTCGCCGTGGCCTCTGGGCGCTGGTCTGGCCAGTCGGTGCGCGAGCGCCTGGGGATCCCTGGCCCCACCGGTGAGCTGCGCTACCAGCCCACCATCGACCCCGCGACCGAGGTCGACGCGACCTTCTTCGCCACCCCCGCCGACGCGAGCCAGGAGCTCGTGCCCACCTGGCAGCGCGAGGGCCAGCCGGTCCTGATCGACCTCAGCAACGCCTACCGCGCCGACGAGGGCTGGGTCTACGGCCTGGCCGAGTACGCGCGCGAGCAGGTCGCGGCGACCAAGCAGGTCGCCAACCCCGGCTGCTACCCGACGGCCACCCAGCTGGGCCTGCTGCCGCTGATCCGGGCGGGCCTGCTCGCCTCGGGCCCGATCATCGTGGACGCCAAGAGCGGCGTGACTGGCGCCGGGCGCAAGGTCAGCGACACGCTCCTGTTCAACGAGCTGGCCGACAACCACTACCCCTATCGAGTGGGGCACCACCAGCACGTGCCCGAGCTCGAGCGCCAGCTGGAGCGCGAGGTGATCTTCACCCCGCACCTGATCCCCGCGCGCCGCGGGCTGCTCGTGAGCTGCTACGTCCCGCTCCAGGCGGGCAAGAGCGCCGACGACGTGCGCGCCTGCCTGGCCGAGCGCTACGCCAAGGAGCCGCTGGTGAACCTCGCCGAGCCGGGGGACACGGTCGGGATCGGCTCGGTGGCCCACACCCCGACCTGCCGGGTCGCGGTCGGCCCCACGGTCAAGCAGGGCTACGCGCGCGTGTTCTCGAGCATCGACAACCTGCTCAAGGGCGCCGCCAGCCAGGCGGTCCAGAACCTCAACCTCAGCCTCGGGCTGCCCGAAACCCAAGGTCTCATGTGACGCACGTCGCGCTCGGCTACCGCTTCGGCGGAGTCCACTGCGGGATCAAGGTCTCGCGCAAGGACCTGGCCCTGATCGTGAGCGAGACGCCGGCGGCCGCCGCCGGCGTCGTGACCCAGAACCGCCTGCGAGCGCCTTGCGCCGAGCGCGCCGCCCGCCTGCTGCCCCGCGCGGACCTCCGCGCGGTGGTGGTCGCCTCGGGCAACGCCAACTGCCTGAACGGGCCCCAGGGGCCCGCCGACGACGAGCGGCTCGCGGAGCTGGTCGGCGAGGCGCTCTCGTGCCCCGCCGACTCCGTGATCACCGCCAGCACCGGCCCGATCGGGGTCCCGCTGCCCATGGACCCGATCGTGAGCGGGGTCCCGCAGGTGGTCGAGTCCCTGGGCGCCGAGCCCGAGGGCGCGGCCGCGGCGATCCTGACCACCGACAAGACGGTCAAGCTCGCCAGCCAGACCTTCGCGCACGAGGGGCAGACCGTCACGATCACGGGCCTGGCCAAGGGCTCGGGCATGGTGCATCCCGACATGGCCACGATCCTCTGCTACCTGCTGACCGACGCGGCCTGCGCGCCCGAGCAGCTGCAGCAGGTCCTGCGCCGGGCCGTGGGCGAGACCTTCAACCAGGTCACCGTCGACGGCGACAACTCCACCAACGACCAGGTGCTCTTGCTCGCCAACGGGGCGGCCAAGGTCGAGGTCGACGCGGCCTGCGCGCCCTTCGTCCAGGCCGTGACCGAGGTGTGCCGCGACCTGACCCGCCAGGTGGCCGCCGACGGCGAGGGCGCCACGCGCCTGATCGGCGTCTGCGTCCGCGGCGCGCCCAGCTTCGAGGATGCCGGCGCCCTGGGGCGCGCGATCGTCGGCTCGAGCCTGTTCAAGTGCTCCCTCTACGGAGACCACTCGGGCTGGCCGCGGCTGCTGGCGGCGCTCGGCGCCGCGGCGCACCAGCGGGGGCTCGCGCTCTCGGCCGAGCAGGTGCGCGTCAGCTGCGAAGGCGTCGAGCTCTACGCCGGCGCCCCCACCGGCCTCAAGGCCGACGTCCGCAAGCCGGAGGTCCGCTTCGAGGTCGAGCTCGGCCTGGGCGAGGCCAGCGCCTGGTCCTGGGGCTGCGACCTCGGCTACGACTACGTCTCGATCAACGCGGTCACCAAGTCCGACCCCCTCGAGACCCACTCGCCGGGCCTCAAGCGCCGGCTGCTGGTCGAGGCCCTGACCTACATCAGCCGCTTCAAGGGTCGCCTGGCGGTGATCAAGTACGGCGGCGCGGCCATGCTCCGCGACGACCTCAAGGACGCCTTCGCGGAGGACCTGGTCCTGCTCGAGGCGGTCGGCCTGCGACCGGTCGTCGTCCACGGCGGCGGCCCCGAGATCTCGCGCACGCTCGAGCGCCTGGGCGAGGAGACCCGCTTCGAGGACGGGATCCGCGTCACCGACGAGGCGAGCGTCAAGGTCGTCGAGATGGTCCTCACGGGCCGGGTCAACACCGACATCGTGACCCGGATCCACAACAAGGGCGGCCAGGCGATCGGGATCAGCGGCAAGGACGGCAAGCTGCTCTTGAGCAAGAAGCTCGAGGTCGAGGGCAAGGAGCTGGGCCTGGTCGGCGAGGTCACCAAGGTCAACACCGAGGTGATCACGATGCTCCTCGACGGCGGGTTCATTCCGGTGATCTCGCCCGTCGGCGTGGGCGAGGACGGCCTGACCTACAACATCAACGCCGACACGGCCGCGGCCCAGGTCGCGGCGGCCCTCGAGGCCGAGAAGCTGATCTTCATCACCGACGTGGCCGGGGTCTTGTGCGAGGGCGAGCTCATGCGCCAGCTGAGCGTGCAGGACGCCGAGGACCTGATCGCCGACAAGACGATCCGGGGCGGCATGATCCCCAAGGTCGAGGCGATGCTCCACGCCCTCGAGCACGGGGTCCAGAGCGCGCACATCGTGGACGGGCGCGTCCAGCACAACCTGCTGGCCGAGCTCTTCACGGACCGGGGCGTGGGCACCTGGATCACCGAGGAGCCGCCGCGGGCCTAGCCAGGCTCTCGGCTAGTCTAGAGTTTCGCGGTTCCGGGCGGGGTTGCGCGCGGCGATTCACCGCGGAGACGCAGAGAACGCAGAGTCTCGCGGAG
>CALDQK010000855.1 GCA_937911525.1 uncultured bacterium | reverse complement strand
CCCGAGCAGCCGGTCGAGCAGGTCTTGCAGCTCGTCGGGCCACTCGTAGTCGTCGCAGCCCTCCTCGAGGGTCTTGGGCGGGCAGATCAGGTGCTGGGTCAAGTAGCCCTGGCTGGTCTCGGAGTCGAGGGGCAGCACGCCGGTCAGCATCTCGTAGAGCATCACGCCCAGCGAGTAGAGGTCGGTCCGCCCGTCGATCGGGTCGCAGCTGATGCTCTCGGGCGCGATATAGGCCGGGCTGCCCGAGACCTCGGTCGTCTGGGTGCGGAACATGTCGGGCGCGTGCAGCTCGCCCTCGTCGGCCGGCTTGGCCAGGCCGAAGTCCATCAGCTTGATGTCGTGCAGGCCGCCGGCGAGCACGAACACGTTCTCGGGCTTGAGGTCGCGGTGAACCACGCCCGCCTCGTGGACGGCCTTCAGGCCGAGCAGCATTTGGCGGAGGATCGTGAGCACCAGGGGCGGCGCCAGCCCGTTGCCGGGCGAGAGGTCGATCAGGTCCCGCAGCTCCTTGCCGGCCAGCGCGGGGACGACCATGAAGGTCAGCCCCTGCTTGGTCGTGCCCGACTCGATCACGTGCAGGACGTTGTCGTGGTTGATCCGCTCGGCGAGCTGGATCTCGCGCGTGAAGCGGCCGCGCTCCTCGTCGCTGGCCAGGGCCCCGAGCAGGACCTTGATCGCGACGAACTCGCCGACGCCCTCCTTCTGGCCCAGGAACACCGCGCCCATGCCGCCCACGCCGAGGACCTCGACGATGTCGTAGTCGTGGATCCGCTTCAGGCCCTCGACGTCCTCGAGGGTCCGCAGCTCCAGCGTGCCCTTCTTGGGCTTCTTGGGCTTCTTGGGCGACTCTGGGGGGGGCTTGGTGCCGAGGTCGTGGACGCCGCTGCCGGCCTGGAGGGCCGCGGCCTCCTCCGAGCTCGCGTCGTAGTTGATCGTCGGGATCTCGTCCTCGCCGGCCTGCGTGGGCGGCGGCGTGCTGCCGAGCATGTCGATCTCGCCCGAGCCCGAGGGGGGGCGCCCCGTCTCGAGCCGCCGGGCGGCCTCCATGGCCATCAGGGCCTTGGTCTGGGCCACGCTCCCGGGCGGGAGCTTGGTCGTCTCGACCATGTCCGCCTCGCCCGGCGATCCCTGGAGGGGGTCGTCGAGGACCATGGTCGAATCGCTGCCGCCGTCGAGCGCCGCCGCGGCTTCGGCGCGCAGCAGCTCGAGCTCGGCCTTGTTGACGAGCGCGCGGGTCTCTTTGCTCCGGAACAGGGTCGAGATCTTGAACTCGTGCGGCTCGAGGCGCGAGTTGGGGATCAGGGGCTTGCTCACGCCGCCGAAGTCCGTCTTGCGGTAGCGGGACAGGATTCGCTCGTCGTCCTGCTGGACCAGCCGCCGCTGCTTGCCCACGATCTTCTGGTCGTAGGCCGGCTTGAGGTTGCCGCGTTCGACGAGGATGTCCCCCAGCCGCCGGCGGAAGGCGCTCCGCTCGAGCTCGGCCAGGAGCTTGGCGACGGTCTCCTTCTTGACGGTCGTGCCCCGCTCGAGCAGGCGCACGTAGACGGCCTCCCAGCGGACGTGCTCGTAGAGCGCGACCCGGTGGCGGAGGAACTCGATCGCGCCGGGATCGAGCTGCCGCTGGTCGTGGAGGCGGTTGATCAGGTCGCGCGGGTCTGTGGTCTCGCGGTCCATGGCCCGCAGCGTGTCGCGCACGGCGTCCACGTTGCTGAGGCCCATTTGGACGCAGATCTTGCCGGCGATCACGTCTCGCGTTTTGAGCATGACGCCCCAAGTCTGCCCGAAGGGTGGGACTCAAACCACCCGATCCGTGGACCAAACAGACGTTAACCCCGCTGCGTAAGTTAACGGTGGGACGCAAGTTCTGTCGCCAACGCACCCTGGGAGGACCCATGAAGGCCCGCCTCGTCATCGCCCTCGCGCTCTTCGCCTGCGCTCCGAGCGCGGCAGCTCATGCGCAGGGCATGCCGCAAGGCTTCGGCCAGGCCAAGCAGGACCTGACCAACCTGTCCTTGATCGGCGCGCGCGGCGAGGCGAGCGGCGCGACGATCTCCGTGCGCGAGGTCAGCGAAGGAGGGCCCGCGGCGCGCGCCGGCCTGCGCGTGGGCGACGAGCTGGTCGGCGTGAACGGTCGCGCCTTCCAGGCCGGCGGGGCGGGGCCCGTCGCGCAGCTCTGGGCGGGGATCGACGCGCACGAGTGCGCGCGCAAGAAGGGTCCGCTCTCGCTGAGCGTCCGCCGCGGCGGCGAGGAGAGCGAGCTGAAGCTCAAGATCGCCCAATACGGCAAGAAGGGCCGCGGGATCGGCGGGAAGAAGACCAAGCGCACCAGCGCCATGATCAAGGCCGGCTTGGGCCTGCGACGGCTCCTTCGCGCCGACGCCGACCCAGGAGAGCCGCTCGATGCGCAACAACACCGACCTCACGGTCGGGCCCCGCTGGACGACGGCGACCTATGTGCTGATCCTGACCCTCGAGGAGGACAGGCTCCCGCTCCTGCTGGGCGGCAAGGGCGGCGAGCGAGTGCGGACGGGGCGCTCCTCCCAGGATGATCCGCTAGCCCGGGTTCTGCTCCGCCGAGGAACGAGGCGGTGCAGAATCCGGGCTCCTATGAACACCGCCGTGTCAACACGTGATCTCAAGTCAGAGGCAA
>CALDQK010000854.1 GCA_937911525.1 uncultured bacterium | reverse complement strand
ACCTTCTTCTTCGCGACCTTCTTCTTCGCGACCTTCTTCTTCGCGACCTTCTTCTCCGCCGCCGTCTTCGTGGCGGTCTTCTTCTTCGCCGCCGTCTTCGTGGCGGTCTTCTTCTTCGCGACCTTCTTCTTCGCGACCTTCTTCTTCGCGGTCTTCTTCTTCGCCGCCGTCTTCTTCGCGGTCTTCTTCTTCGCGGTCTTCTTCTTGGCGCTCCGAGAGGGGGCCACCTTCTTGCGAGCCATGGCCTACTCCTCTTCCTTGGCGTCTTCGGTCTTGCGACCCGCGTAGATCAAGCTCGCCATGCGCACCCCCTCGGAGTAGGCCACCGGCCCAACCTCGGACACCTTCTGCGCGCGGTCGTCCTGATCGACCCACAGCAGCTCACCGGTCCAGGTCGACTCCCAGCCCTCGCCCATGCCGATCCAGTAGCGCCCCTCGAAGAGCCTCCCCTGCTCCCACACCGGGCAGAGCGCGTAGCCGCCGCTGACGCGGAACCCCCGCGAGCGGCTGCGGCCCACGACGAAGCGCAGCTCGTCGAACTCTCCGCCGGCGAAGCGGCGGTCCTGGCGCGCGTCGGGCTCGAGGTCCTCGGGCGGCGAGAAGGTCTCTCGGAAGAGCTGGCTGACCCCCTGCTCGAAGGAGAGCTCGGCCGCCAGCTCGCGATAGTCCTCCAGCTCTTCGAGCAGGATCGGGTGCGGGACCACGACCTCGGCTGTGTCGAGCCACTCGGTCTCGCCGTCGAGGGTCACGACGCCCACGCCCTTGGCGGGGTCAGCCCCCTTGAAGAATCCGCCCGCATCGAGGTCCAGGCTGCCGTCGGCCCGCGCTGGGGTCACGACCGCGTTCTCGAGCGCGGCGCGCCAGGCCGGGTCGCGCCAGGTCGCCTCCAGCGCTCCTCGCGGAACGGGGAGCGAGCGGAGCATCCAGCGCTCGACCTGCCCCGCGCAGCGCTGGCGGTGCTCGCTGAGCCAGGCGCGCAGCTCGCTCAGCTGGCGCCCGACCTCGCCCTTCTTGACCTTGCTCGGCACGGAGGCGAGGCGCTTGCCCGTCTTGTTGCGACACACCAGGGTGTCGCCCTCCAGGGCCAACGCGTAGCCCCCCTCCGCCTCGACCCAACGCAGCTCGTCGTCGCTCACGGGCGCCTCCCTCCGGCGAGCGCGTACCTTCGCGTGAGGCCCGGAGGAGCGCAAGCAGGCCGAGCTCCTTCAAGGGAGCTTCAAGGCGCCGAGGTCCCAGAGCTCCACACCCTCCGCCGTGGTGGCCGCGAAGCGAAGCCCGCTCGGGGACCAGGCCAGGTGCCGGTAGCGCTCGGCGCGAGCGGTGACCCGCCACAGCTCGCCGCGATCGGCGCTCCTCCAGAGGCGGAGCCCGTTGTGGGCGCGCACCCCCGGGCTGCCGGAGCCCGAGAGGACCAGGTCCCCGCCCCGGTTGAAGCTGATCGCCCGCACGGTCCCGATGTGCGCCGAGATCGGCTTGAGCGGGTTCTCGTTCGCGCCCTCTCCCCGGAAGATCCCGGCCTCGTTCCCCGAGACCGTGTCGTAGAGGAGCATCCGCGAGCCGTCGGTCCCCACCGCCAGCAGGTAGGCGTTGGGGTGGAAGGCGACGACCTGCGGCATGGCGACGAAGTGGATCCGTCGCAGGAGCGAGCCGGACTCGAGGTCCCACAGGCGCACGGCGTTGTCGGGGTGGCCCTCCTTGTCCAGCGGCAGCCCGCAGGCCGAGGCCAGCACCTCGCGCCCGAAGGCCAGGCTGACGACGCGGCTGCCGTGTCCGCTCAGGCGGTGCACCTGCGCCCCCTCGGGGACGGCGAGCACCGACACGTTCTCCTCGTCGCCCACGGCCAGCAGCCGCCGCTGCGGATCGAGGGCGAGGGCGTGCACCTGGCGCGGCGCCTTGAACAGGGTCCGAAAGCGCTCCTGGTCGAAGCGGAGCACTCGGACGACCCGCTGCTGGCCCCCGTTGAAGTAGGCCAGCTCTCGCTCGACGTCGAGCACCAGGTATCCGACCAGATAGCCCGTCCCCCAGCGGCGCAGCTCACGCAGCGGGTCGAGCTGCCAGAGGCGGATCCCGGCCCCCCAGGTGAGCAGCCTCCCGCCGGGCACGAAGGCCGCGCCGCGGCAGTCGGGGTGCGCGATCACCTGGCGAGGCTTCCTCAACCATTCCTCCCGCGCCGTGGACTCAGGCGTAGCCGAGGGAGCGGCCGCGAGCGAGGGAGCGAGCGAAGGAGAGGGGGACGAGCCGGGGGGGGCGGGAGGCGCAGGCGACTCCGCTCCCTCGCTCCCGCGCTGCGCGAGGAAGAGCGCGAGCGCGACGAGGACCCCCGCTCCTGCGAGCACGGGCCGCCAGCGCGTGCGGACGCGGGCGCGGACGCTGCCCCCGCTGGCCCAGGCCTCCAGCTCGTCGGCCAACTCCCCCGCGCTCGAGTAGCGCGCCGCGGGGTCCTTCTCGAGGCACTTGAGGCAGATCGCCTCGAGGGTCCGGTCGAGCCCCCGGCGGCGACGGCTGGGGAGCTCCGGCGGGCGGTGGCACACGGCCACGAGCACGTTCATCGCCGAGTCGCCGTCGAAGGGAGCGTCCCCGGTGAGGGCCGCGTAGAGCGTCGCTCCGAGCGAATAGACGTCGCTGCGCTCGTCGACGGCGCGGTGGTCGCCCTTGGCCTGCTCGGGCGGCATGTAGGCGGGGGTGCCCAGGACCTGGCCGGTCCGGGTCAGCTCGGCCTCGGCCTCGAGGTCCTTGGCGAGGCCGAAGTCAGTGACGAGGGCGCGCCCCTCCCGGCTCACGAGCACGTTGTCCGGCTTGAGGTCGCGGTGCAGGACCCCGACCGCGTGGGCGGCGGCGATCCCGCGCGCGGCCTGAGCGATCCAGCGCGCGGCGTCCCGCTCGTCGACGCGCCCCTGGTCGACGCGATCCCCGAGCGAGCCCCCCTCCACGAGCTCCATCGCGAGGAAGTGGCGCCCCTCCTCGGTGCCTGCCTCGTGCACCGCGACCACGTTCTCGTGGCGCAGCTTGGCCATCGCCTCGGCCTCGACCTTGAAGCGGGCGGCCGCGCGCGGGCTCTGGAGGAGGGTCGTCTTGAGCGCGACCTTCCGCCCCAGCTCGACGTGGTGCGCCACGTAGATCGCGCCCATCCCGCCCCGAGCCAGCTCCCGCTCGATCCGGTAGGGCCCGAGCTGGCCCAGCTCCTCGGCGCTCGCCGCCCGCTGCGGCAGGCTGACCCCGCTCCCGCCGCTCCCCGGCGTCGCCGGACGGCTCGAGGGCGCCAGGCTCCCGTCCTGGGTCCGCGCGCCAGCGTCGACCGCCGCCAGCTCCCGCAGGGCAGCGACCTGCTCCGGGCTCAAGTAGTGAGCGGCCAGGTGAGCGAGCAGGCGATCCGAGGAGGCCTCACCTCGCGCCCGCGCCAGCTGGGCTGGACTCAGGTACCCGCGCGCCAGCGCGGCCTGGGCGAGTCGCTCCACCTCGGCAGGGTTCACCCTCGCGAGGATAGCGAAGTGTGCAGGGGGAGGAAGGAGGCGCGACGCACGAGTCCGAAACCGGCGACCGAGACCGACGACCGAGACCGACGA
>CALDQK010000853.1 GCA_937911525.1 uncultured bacterium | reverse complement strand
GTCGAGCTCTCCGTCCAGGAAGCGGCGAATGCCCTCGAGGGCGGCGTCTTCGTAGTGCTCTGGGTCCTGGCTGAGCAGCTTGCGCTGGTGGAGCTGGCCCTGGGGATCCCGCGCGACCACGTCGGTGAAGGTCCCGCCGCGATCGATCCAAAACTGCCACTGGTCGCTCATAGGCCGCAGAGACTAACCGCTCGCCCCGCTCAGATCGTGGGGAAGCGTCCGATCCGGACGGGGCGGCGAGCGGAGTCCCAGCTGGGGCGAAGCGAGCCCTGCTCCAGCGGGTCGGAGTGGCTCCGCCGGGCTTCAGCTGCGGACCCATTCGACCGTCTGGCAGGGGCTTAGGCCGAGGGCGCTAGCTTTGCGAGGGGGCAGCGCGGAAGAAGACGAAGGAACCCCATGCCCCGCCAACTCGCTCGACACCTCGGCCCGCTGGGCCTGACGCTCTCCCTCTGCCTGCTCGCCGGCTGCAACACCGGCTCCCGCAGCTCCAGCTCCCAGACCAGCGCGGCCAGCACCGCTCAGGCCAGCAGCCAGACCAGCACCGCCGCCACGACCAGCTCCTCGAGCGCGCAGCCGGCCAGCCAGGCGCCCACCACGCTCAGCGCCTGGGACAAGCCCTACACGGCCATGCCGATCAGCACCGACGGCGTCCAGGCGCTCTACGTCCTGCCTTCGGGCGAGCTGCTCACGGGCTCGACCGCCGGCGTGGTCGAGCGCCTCGACCTCGCCACGGGCGCGCAGGTCAGCGAGACCCAGCTCCGCTCGATCAGCTCCTTCGCCGAGAACGGCGGCTCGGCCTACCTCGCGACCAGCAACCCCTTCTTCATGGGCGGCAACCTGGGCCAGGTCTACGTGCGCGACGCCCAGGGCGCGTGGACGCTCTCCCTCGACCACCCGCTGGGGGGCGCGATCGTGGCGGCCCTCGGCCAGGAGGTCTACGCCTTCGCGAGTGAGTTCGGCGGCGGCGACGGCACCCTGAGCGTGCTCGACCTCGCCACCGGCCAGTGGACCCAGGACGTGGTCACCTTCCCCGGCGCCCAGCTGACCCAGACGGCCCGCTTCGACAACGAGCTGTGGGTGGCCGGCTCGGACAACGCGGCGGGCGGCGGCAAGCTGCGCCTCTACCACGGCCTGAACAGCACCTGGACCGCCGTGCCGGGCCTGCCGGACTCGACCACCTCCGTGACCCAGACCGAGGTCGCCACGGACCTCAAGACCCTGGACGGGGAGCTCTACCTCGCGACGGCGGTCGTCGACACCACCACCAGCCAGGCCAGCGCCGGGGCCCTCTACCGCAGCGCCGACGGCCAGACCTGGACCGCGGTCAAGAGCTACCGCAACGACGCCCCCGTCTCGCTGGCCTGGCACCGAGGCGAGCTCTACGTCGGCCTCCTCAGCGGCGGCCTCGAGCGCGGGGCGCCCGCCAGCCTGGTCCTCGACGCGGCGGTCCCGGGCAACAACGGTCTGCTGCGCCTGATCAGCCTCAACGACGACGTCCTGATCGCTGGCACGCGCGGCACCGCCGGGGCCGAGCTCCTGCGGCGCACGACCACCACGGCCCCCTAGGACGGCCTAGCCCTCAACCAATCGAGACCCCCTGAGATCCGGCCGGGTGCCGGACCTCTCCCCATCCAGGCCCTGCGCCGGGCTAAGTCTTGGTCGCTCCTGCGTCTCATGGGCCCCTGAACCGCGCGCCCAAACCCTGGGACGAATGCGCACGCCGTTCCCGGCCCATCGGCTCGATCCGCCACAAGTCCTTACGTCACCTGTTGGCACCGGCGTTGCACTGAGCTGAGGGCAGGATTCGGGAGGAATCACGATGAACGGAATCAACCGCTCGCTCACGCTCACGCTCGCGCTCGCCACCCTGGCTGGACTGACCGGGTGCAACTCCGGGTCCCGCAGCACCAAGGCCGCGACCACCACCGCCCCCGCGACCAGCTCGACGACCACGGCGCCGACCACGAGCACGACCACGACCGCGCCGGTCGCCTCGCAGGCGCCGACGACCACGACCCAGATCAACTGGGACACCCCCTACCAGGCGACCCCCGCGGTCCAGAACGACTCGCTCTTCGCGCTCCACCTGCTGGCCTCGGGCGAGGTCCTGACCGGCTCGGCGACCGGCGCCGTTCAACGCGTGGACCCCACCGGCGCGGCGGCCGCCGTCTCCGAGGGCAGCTTCGGCGCGGTCAGCGGCTTCGCCGACGCCAACGGCACCCTCTACCTGGGCACCAGCCAGCCCTTCTTCATGGGCGGCAACCTGGGTCAGGTCTACGTCCGCGACGCCCAGGGCAACTGGACGCTCTCCCTCGACCACCCGCTGCCCGGCGTCGCCGTGGTGGCCCTCGGCGGTGACCTCTACGCCTTCGCCAGCGAGTTCGGCAACGGCGTCGACGCGACCGTCAGCCTGCTGACGGCGGGCGCGACGACCTGGCAGCAGGACGTGGCGACCCTGACCCAGTGCCAGCTCAACAAGGCGGTCGTGTTCAACAACACGGTGTTCGTGGCTGGCTCGGACAACAACACGGTCAGCGGCGGCCTGCGCCTCTTCCACGGCTCGGGCCAGACCTTCGCCGAGGTCCCGAACATGCCGAGCTCGACCAGCGGCGGCAACCAGCTCGAGTTCTCGACCGATATCAAGGTGATCAAGAGCGAGCTCTTCCTGGCCAGCACGATCATCGACACCCAGACCGGCAACGTGATCGGCGGCGCCGTCTACCAGAGCGCCGACGGCTTCACCTGGGCCGCGGTCAAGACCTGGACCAACGACTCGCCCCTGACGATCGCCGAGCACGCCGGCCTGCTCGTCGCCGGCATGGTCAGCGGGAACATCGAGGTCGAGGACCCCAACGGCAACCTGGTCCAGGACACCGGGATCCCCGCCAACACCGGCGTCATGTCGCTGCTCGAGCTCTCGAGCGACACCCTGCTGGCGGGCATTCGCGGCAACACCGGCGCTGAGCTCTACCGCCGCGTGACGACGACCGTGACCACCGGCGGCGGCGGCAACACCCCGCCCGCCACCCCGGCGCTGAGCTACGTGACCGACGTCAAGCCGATCATGCAGAGCCAGTGCGGCGCCTGCCACGGCCCGACCGGCCTGGCCCCGGCCGTCGCCTCCATGCCCCTCCTCTTCAACGACGACGCGGCCGACCACAGCACCCTGGTCTCGCGCGTCAACCTCCAGACCCCCGACGCCTCGCTCCTCGTCGAGAAGGCGATCGGCAACATGGGCCACGGCGGCGGCGCGAGCATCGCCTCGGGCTCGGCCGATCACCAGACCCTGATCCAGTGGATCCAGGACGGCGCCCAGCAGTAAGCGACCGAATAGATAGACCGACGAGCTTCGGCTTCGGCTGAACGCACCCGCGCGGCGCCCCAGGGCGCCGCGCGCGTCGTTTCCGGAGAGCACAAGGGCCGAGGCCGACGACCGAGCCCGACGATCGAGCCCGAGGACCGAGGCCGACGACCGAGTCCGCCGAGCCCGACGACCGAGTCCGAGGGCCGAGCCCGACGACCGAGTCCGAGGACCGAGTCCGAGGACCGAGTCCGACGACCGAGTTCGACGACCGAGTTCGACGACCGAGTCCGACGACCGAGTCCGACGACCGAGTCCGAGGGCCGAGTCCGAGGGCCGAGCCCGACGACCGAGTCCGAGGGCCGACCCCGACGACCGAGTCCGAGGACCGAGTCCGAGGACCGAGCCCGACGACCGAGTTCGACGACCGAGTCCGAGGGCCGAGCCCGACGACCGAGTCCGACGACCGAGTCCGAGGGCCGAGCCCGGCGACCGAGTCCGAGGGCCGAGCCCGACGACCGAGCCCGACGACCGACCCCGACGACCGAGTCCGACGACCGAGTCCGAGGGCCGAGCCCGACGACCGAGTCCGAGGGCCGAGCCCGACGACCGAGTCCGAGGGCCGAGCCCGACGACCGAGTCCAACGAGGCACGACTCTTCACTCTAGACTGCACCTCGTGGTTCGCCTCGTTCCCCTCTGTCTCCTCGCCAGCGCGCTCACCGCGCTGGCGTCGCCCGTCCGGCCCCTGGCCCACGACGCGGTCACGGTGCCCCAGCAGCGGGTCGTCCTGCGGGCCAAGTTCGAGGGGCGCGGGATCGGGCCCCTGCGGAGGGACCTCACCCAGCGCAAGGTGCGCTTCCGCGTGTTCGAGGCCTCGCCGACCGCGGTCACCGACGACGACGGGATCGCGGCGGCGAGCGTGACGCCCGTGCGGAGCGGGGTGTTCCCCTTCACCGCCGAGCTGCTCGAGGCCAAGGGGCGGCCGACCGCGCACGGGCACCTGCACGTGATCGACCCGCGCCGGCCCGTGGCGGTGGTCGACATCGACGGGACGCTCTCGGCGATGCCCGGCTGGAAGGTGCCCCTGCGCGGCGCGCGGGCAGAGACCTTCGCGGACGCCCCCGAGCTGCTGCGCGCCCTCGCCAAGACGCACGCGATCGTCTACCTCAGCGCGCGGGACGACGCCTTCATGGCGGCCACCCGCCGCTTCCTGGCCCTGCACCGCTTCCCCAGCGGGCCGGTGCTCATGAACGAGTGGGGGATCGTCGAGGCCGACCAGCGCGCGCAGCTCGCCCCCGGCAACCACGGCAAGTTCAAGCTGGCCGTGCTCGCCCGCCTGCGCCGGCTCGGGCTGCGGTTGACGCTCGGGATCGGCGACGCGGACACCGACGCCGAGGCCTACGCCGGCGCGCGAATGCAGGGCTGGATCCACCGCCCCGAGCGGGCGGCGGGCGAGCTGCTCGGCTGCCAGAGCTTCCCCAGCTACGCCTGGCTGAGCGCCGAGCTGCGGCGGCGGGGGGTCGTGCGTTAGATGCAGCCGGGGCAGGTCTTGGCCGGGCGCTCTCGGGTTGCGCTCTGTGTCGGTCCCACCTCCGCCGGATCGAGGTAAGATCGCCGCCCGTGAGCGTCCCGGACTACCAGAAGCAGCGCGTGATCGTCGTCGACGACGAGCCGGACCAGCTCCAGGCTTTCCGGCTCAACTTCCGACGAGACTTCGACCTGCACCTCGTCAGCAGCGGGGCCGAGGCCCTCGAGTTGCTCGAGCAGAGCGAGCCCGCGGTCCTGCTCACCGACCAGCGCATGCCGGGCATGACCGGCGTCGAGCTGCTCGAGCAAGCCAAGGTCAAGCGCCCCGACACGGTCCGGATGGTCGTGACCGCCTACAAGGACGCGAGCTCGATCCTCGACGCGGTCAACAAGGGCGACGTCTATCGCTACGTGGTCAAGCCCTGGAACGTCGACGAGCTGCGGATCACGATCCAGCGCGCCATCGACGCCTACCTGCTCGTCAAGCAGAACCAGCGCCTCGTCGAGCAGCTGCGGGCCGTCAACGCCTACCTGCAGGAGGAGATCCAGCAGGACTACGACTGGTCCGAGATCGTGGGCGAGGGCGGCGGCCTGGCCGACACGATCACCGACGTCAAGAAGGTCGCCTCGACCCGCTCGACGGTCCTGATCCGCGGCGAGACGGGCACGGGCAAGGAGCTGATCGCGCGCGCGATCCACTACGCCAGCAACCGCGCCGACGAGCCCCTGGTCAAGCTCAACTGCGCCGCGCTGCCCGAGACCCTCCTCGAGAGCGAGCTCTTCGGGCACGAGAAGGGCGCGTTCACCGGCGCCGAGCGGCTCAAGCCGGGCCGCTTCGAGCTCGCCGACAAGGGGACCCTCTTCCTCGACGAGATCGGCGACATCAGCCAGGCGATGCAGACCAAGCTGCTGCGCGTGCTGCAGGAGCGCGAGTTCGAGCGGGTCGGCGGGACCGAGACGGTCAAGGTCGACGTGCGCGTGATCGCGGCCACCCACCGCGACCTCGAGGACATGGTCCAGAAGGGCGAGTTCCGCGAGGACCTCTACTT
The DNA here is from genome assembly GCA_937911525.1 of uncultured bacterium. Classification (GTDB taxonomy): domain Bacteria; phylum Planctomycetota; class J058; order J058; family J058; genus NORP233. The sequence continues at coordinate 1,078 of CALDQK010000853.1, read as the reverse complement.
CCGGCTCAACGTGTTCCCGCTCAACCTGCCGCCGCTGCGCAAGCGGGTCGACGACATCCCCGAGCTGGCCCGCTACTTCCTCAAGCGCCACGCGCCCGAGGCTGGCCGCCACGAGCTGAAGGACTTCGCCAGCGACGCCATCGCGCGCCTGGTCAGCTATCCCTGGCCGGGCAACGTGCGCGAGCTCGAGAACGTGGTCGAGCGGGCCGTGATCCTCTGCTCCGAGGGCGAGCGGGTCGAGGCCAGCGACCTCAAGTTCCTCGACCTCGGCGCGCGCCGCCCGCCAGAGCGGGAGGCGGTCAAGGCCGACGACGGCTCGCTCCCGCAGGCCCTCGAGCGAATCGAGCGCGAGGAGCTGGTGCGAGCCATGGAAGAGGCCAAGGGCAGCAAGGCCGGCGCGGCGCGGATCCTGGGGATCAATCGCTCGACGCTCTACTACCGGCTCCGCAAGCACGGCCTGGCCGAGCGCTACGGGCTGCCGCCCGAGTGAGCCCCGGTTGGTGAGCCCCGAGCGGCCCCAATCCGGCTCTAGAGCCCGATCCGACGCTTTCGGCGGCGCGGGGTCCAGGTGTTCAGCCGCGCCCGCGGCTCCCAGTCGATCTCCTGGTCGTCCAGCAGCCCCACCAGCTTTGCGAAGTTCTCGTTCACTCTGCGTTCCTCCCTGGACTGCCTATCGGGCGTCCGGGGACTCGGCTTGAGGAGGTCCCCATGCGCCGCAAGATTCAGCTCTCGACCCTGTCCGTTGGCCGCTGCTTCACCGAGGTCAAGGAGCCAGGCGGGGCCAGCGAGGACAGCAAGGAGGGGATCACCCGCCAGGCCCCGATCCTCGCGGCCGACGACGCCTGGAAGGTCGTCGGCGAGGCCGACCAGGGGGTGGCCTGCCAGAACGCCCGGGGGGTCAGCAAGACCTTCCCAGAGGACGCCGAGGTCGTGGAGATCCCCCGCCAGGGCTTCGATCGGCTCGTCGAGCGGGGATAGTCATCCATCACCCCTCGGGTCAGGCCCGACTGCCGGGGTTTCGTCCCGAAATCGGGAGGACAGGCCGAGGCGAGTCGTGCAGGAGCCTCGAGGCTCATGC
>CALDQK010000852.1 GCA_937911525.1 uncultured bacterium | reverse complement strand
GTCGAGGCGCGAGGAGCTGCCGTAGCCCCCGCCCGCGGAGGGAGCGCCGTAGGGGTCTTCGTCGGGGGCGCCGTAGGGGTTCTCGTCGACCGGGGGAGCGCCGTAGGGGTTCGCAGGCGCGCCGTAGGGGTTCTCGTCGGCTGGGGGGGCGCCGTAGGGGTTCGCAGGCGCGCCGTAGGGGTTCTCGTCGGCTGGGGGGGCGCCGTAGGGGTTCGCTGGCGCGCCGTAGGGGTTCTCGTCGACCGGGGGGCCGTAGGGGTTCGCCGTCCCGGGAGGCTCGAGGGCCGCGTAGGGGTTGTTGGCGCCGAAGGGATCGCTCGCCGGCTGGGGCGGGGCGCCGTAAGGGTTGGCGTAGGGGTCGGGCGCCGGCTCGCTCGCTCGCTTGTCGTAGCGACGGGTCGAGTCCTCCGCGGGATAGCGAGCGTGGGACCCACTGGGGGGCGGGCCGCCAGAGAGCCGGTTGAGGTGGGCCAGGAAGTCGTCGCTCTGGGCGGGCGGCGCGCTCGGGCGCGGCTGAGCGGGCGGCGTCTTGGGTCCCCAGTCCAGGAGCTCGCTGCTGAAGGGGTCGAGCTCGGACGGCGGCGCCGCTGGCCGCGGCGGCTGCGCGGGCGGCAGCTGGGGCGGACGCTCCAGGGGCGGCGGCGAGGGGACGCGCGAGGTGGGCGGGGTGGGGCGCGGCACGGACCGCGTCACGGGGCCGGTGGCTGCGCGGGCGCCCAGGAAGGCAGGCGGGAAGAGCTCGTCCAGCGAGCGTCCGAAGCCCTCGTCGATCAGGCCGCGCGCGACGAGGAGCTGCGCGAAGGTGCCGGGGACTCCCTGGCGGACGAAGTGGGCGAAGTCGAGGAAGTGCTGCTTGATGGTCGCAGGGTCGGAGCGCCCGGTCTTGACCACCTCCAGACCAACCTTGTGGCCTTGTTGTAGGGCTGCCTCGATATCCACGGCGTCGATGGTGTCCCAATTGGCCCTGCACTTCAACCCTGGGGACGCCAGGTCGACGCTTGAGCGCGAGCGCCAAAGCGCGTGGAATGAGGCAATGACGCGCCGCCGCAAGCTCCTGATCGGCCTGGCAGGCCTCCCGCTCCTGGCGGCGGCGCTCTACCTGGTGGGTCCGCGGCGGGTGGTCGATACCCGGCTGCCCGACCTGCGGCTCCCCGCGCAGCTGCCCGCCCTCGAGCGCGCGATCGCGACGCGTGAGGCCGCCCTGAGCGACATTACGAGCGGCTGCGCGGCCACGCTGGCCTGGCAAGGCGCGCCTCGGACGCGCACGCCCCTCTCCTTGGTCTACCTGCACGGCTTCTCGGCCACCCGCCAGGAGACCGCCCCGCTGACCGAGCGCCTGGCGGCGGCGCTGGGCGCCAACCGCTTCGAGGCGCGGCTGCGCGGCCACGGGCGCGGGGGCCCGCCCCTGGGCGCGGCCAAGGCCGAGGAGTGGCTCGCCGACGGGGCCGAGGCCCTCGAGGTCGGCCGCCGGATCGGCGAGCGCGTGGTGGTGATCGCCGTCAGCACGGGCGGCAGCCTCGCGACCTGGCTCTTGACCCACGGCTACGACGAGCGGATCGCGGCGCTGGTCCTGATCTCGCCCAACTTCGGCCCGCGCCACCCTGCGGCCTCGCTCATGGCCGGCCCCTGGGGCGCCCAGATCACGCGCCTCGTCGCCGGCGAGGAGCGGGGCTTCCAGCCGCACAACGAGCTCCAGGCCCGCTACTGGACCTGGCGCTACCCCAGCCAGGTCCTGGTCGAAATGCAGGCCCTGGTCGAGCTGGCCAAGGCCAGCGACCCGCGCCAGCTGCGCGTGCCGCTGCTCACGATCCGCTCGCCCCGCGATCAGGTGCTCGACCCGGCGCCCATGGCCGCCTTCCACCAGGCCGCCGCCAGCCAGCCCAAGCTCCAGATCGACTACGAGCAGAGCGGCGACCCCAGCCAGCACGTGCTGGCGGGCGACGTGCTCTCGCCCGAGTCGACCGAGCCCCTCGGGGCGCGGATCCTCGAGTTCCTCCGCCCCCTGGTCGGCGAGGGCCGCCCGTGAGCGAGCCGAGCGCGGGCGCTGGCGTGGCCCAGGGCGAGGCTGGCGCGCCCCCGAGCGAGACCGGCGAGGCCGTCGAGCAGCCGGGCCTGGCCCCGATCGAGCTGCTGGGGATCGCGCTCGGGACGATCTACCTGGTCGGGCCTTGGCGGCGGCTGCCGGGCGACGTGGTCGTGTTCCTGCTCGGCGTGGCGGCGATCTTCTGGCTGCGGGACCGGCTCCCGACGCCGACCCGCGCCGAGTCGGGCTCGGGGCGCTGGCCGCACGCGCTCCTGGCCGGGGGCACCCTCGCGGGCGCGCTGGCCTTGCTGGCCTACGGCGTGCTGGCCGGCAGCCCGGCCTTCCGCCCGGCCACGATCGCGCTCGTGATCGCGCTCTACCTCCCCTTCGCCTACCTGCAGCAGTGGTTGACCCAGCGCTACCTGGTCGGGCGCCTCGGCCAGCTGGTCGCGGGCCGCCTGCGCCGCGGGGAGCTGTGCGCGGTCGCGGTCGGCGGCTTGCTCTTCGGCCTGGCGCACCTGCCCTTCCCGGCGCTGCTCCCGCCGACCCTCGCCATGGGCGTGCTCTGGAGCTGGGCCCACCTGCGCGGGGCGCGGCTGGCCGCGATCTCGCTCAGCCACGCCCTGCTGGGCGGGCTCTACTTCCTGGCGATCCTCGGCAAGGACCCCTTCACGCCCCTCATTGGCTGACGACCAGCAGGTCGCCGGGGAGGGTCTGCTCAGGGGTCAGCTCGATCGGCTCGTAGGAGGCCATGAGCACACCGCGCTGGTCGATCGCGAAGAAGCGCGGCGGCTCGTCGCGGGGGAAATGGCGGAACTCCATTCCCTTGCGCCATTCGCGGCGCATGAAGCGGTGCGCGTGGGCGGGGTGCGCCAGCGCGACCCAGCGGAGCTCGGGCTCCTGGGGCGAGCGGTGGAGCACGAAGCGGTAGCCCTGCTTCTCGCCGCTGGCCAGGATCGAGTCGATCAGCTCCCGCTGACCGAGCGCCGCGAGGTCCGGCGCGTAGATCAGCTCGTCTCCGGGCGGGCACTCGCGGTAGAGGGCCTGCGCGGTGGCGATCGTCTTGAGGCTCCCGATCGCGGCCACGCGCTGGGCGCGGTCGCGGTCGTGCTGCACGTTGGGGGCCGCCAGAGCGAGCGAAGTCAGCGCGAGGGCCGCGACTCCGCCCAGGCGGAGCGCCGCGCGCCGTCCCGCCCCTGCGTTGGGGAGCGGCCTCGGCCGCGCGGCGCCCTCGCTCAGGCGCGCCAGGAGCTGCTCGCGGTTGAGGCTCACGTAGACCCCGGCGCCCACCACGCCGAACGCGGCGACCATGCCGAGCACGCCCCAGCCCTCGGCGGAGCTCGGCGCGTGGCGCCCGAAGAGCTCCACCGGCAGGAGCAAGGCCGGCCAGGCGTAGCCGCGCAGGCCGCTCAGCCCGGCCAGGAGCAGCAAGCCCAGCGCGGCGCCGCGGGCCTGCCACACCAGGCTGGCCGCGGGGCCGTCCTGGACGACCAGGAGCGCGTAGGCGGGCACGATCAGCAGCTGCGCGCCGACGAAGCGCAGCTGCGCCCCCTCGACCCGGGTCCCGTGGTGGCGGTGCGCGATCGCCAGCAGGCCGGCGCCGAAGAGCTGCGCGGCCAGGACGCCGCCCGCGTGACCCGGGAGCCAGCCCTGCTTGGCGATCAAGAGCGCGGCCAGGGCCAGCGGCGTCCCCGTGGCGAGGGGCGAGCTCTTGCGCCACAGACCGAAGGCCGAGAGCGCCAGCAGGAGCAGGGGCTCCACGGGGGCCTCACCGAGCTGGGCGAGGGTCTCCGGGAAGCGACCGCTGCCGGCGGCCAGGCGCAGGCCCGCCAGGACGAGCAGCAGGTGTCCCAGGCTGCGGGTCCGCGCGAAGGCGACGCCCGCGTTGAGCGAGAAGGCGAGCAAGGCCAGCTGCGTGAGCAGGCGGGGTCCCTCGCTCGGCCCCTGCTCGGGGATCGCGCAGAAGAGCACGCCCAGCGCGGCCAGGCCCATGGCCTGCGGCGAGTGGCCGCTGGGGACGCGCGCCGGCCACAGGCGGTGCGCGACGCGGGCCAGCGCCAGCAGGAGCGGACCGGCGACCCAGAGCAGGGGGCTGGTGTAGGTGTAGGCCGTCGCGGCGCCGTGCACGAGGCCGCCGACCAGGGCCAGGGGCGCCAGGGCGCGCAGGCTGGCGGCGGCGCCCTCGCGACCCGCGCAGGCGCCGAAGAGGGCGGCCAGCCCGCCTGCGCCGCAGCCGGCCACCAGCGCGACGGCGGGGCTCAGCCCCTCCTGCGCGAGCAGGCTCCCGAGCAGGGGCGTCAGGGTCACGAGGACGGGGCCCGCCAAGAGGACGGCCTGCTGCGGCAGGCTGAAGCTCCGCCCGCAGAGGTAGAGGCCCACGCGCAGCTTGATCGCGGCCAAGACCAGGACCGCGAGGCTGACGCTCGCGGCGAGCAGGCCTCCGCTCTTGAAGGCGCTGACGCTCAGGCAGGAGGTGGTGAAGGTCACGTCGAGCAGGAAGGGCGCCAGGACGAGGTGCAGGTTGCGCACGTCCCGGGCCAGCTCCCCGCGCCGCGCCAGCAGGGCCGCCGCCCCCAGCAGGGTCAGCTCGTAGAGCTGGATCACGGCGGCGAGCTTGACCAGCAGGCCCAGGCCGCGCCCGCCGCTGGCCGCGGGCGGGTTGAGCAGCCAGGCGCTGCCGAGCACCGCCATGGCGCTGAACAGGAAGAGCGGGTTGTAGACGACGAAGTTGCGCAGCAAGAAGCTGCCGAGGCCGTTCGCGGCGGGCTCGCTGCGCAGGCTCGGCTCGCGGTAGTGCTCCAGGTTCAAGGGCTCCCCTCCTCGGGACGCGTGGCGACTCCCCCCGAGCCGCGTTGGGGCCCTTTGCAACTCGGGGACCAAGAGGCACGCCGAGTGCTAAGCGTCGCGCCGAGGAGGAGTGACGTGATCGAGATCCTGGGAATTGGCCTCTTGGGCGTGGTGGGCGCGAGCCTCTACGAGCTGGCGCGCGAGGAGCGCGAGGACCCGCGCCGACCGACGCCGCGGGCCTCGCTGGAGGAGCGCTGCCCCTACTGCCACGAGGCCTTTGGAGCGGGGCCCGCCGAGCGCGTGCGCTGCGTCGGCTGCGGGACCTGGCACCACGTCGAGTGCTGGGAGGAGCACGGTCAGTGCAGCGTGCACGGCTGTGAGCGAACCCGCGCCGGGGTCGCGCGGCCTAGCGGGGGGGCGGTACACAAGAATCCCTCGGACATCGCGGTGACCGTCACCGAAACGCCCGAGGGAGGACCCACGGGGCTCGCCGGGAGCAGCCAGCGTGCCGAGGCGGAGGAGAGGGGCGAGGCGGTCACAGGCCCTGTCCCTGCCACGAGTGAGTAGCGGCTTACCCAGGTGGGACTGACGAATCACGGGGTCGAGGTGACCCAGAGCGTCGCCACGACCGCGAGCGCACGGGAAGCCTGGTGAGAGTGACCTCGCTACTGCTACGTTCACAGACGGACATGTTCGCTCCCCCCGACGATCGCTACGCTCGTCAGCTCGAAGGCTGCGCGCTCGAGCCAGGGGTGGGCTTCCCGGACGTGATCGCCCTCGGCGACCCCCTGCCCGACGTCACCGAGCGGATCGGGCGCGGGGCGGAGGACCCGACCCAGCCCTTCGTCTACCGCTACGACCGCGGCCCTTGGCAGCTGCACGTCCACAGCGCCCCGGACGACGAGCTGGGGCTGCACGTGGTCGTGGCGCTCTTGATCACGGGAGCAGGGGCTCCGCCCCTCGCGGGTCAGGTCGAGGTCGGTGACCCCGCGAGCGCCGTCGAGGAGGCCTTCCCCAGCGCGACCCGAGAGCGGCGGGGAGGGGCGCTGGTGTTCCACGACGCGAGCCTCCGCTCCATGGTCACGGTGTGCGACGGGGAGGTCGACTGCCTGAGCGTCTACCTGCCGCCCAAGCGGCTGCCGGTGTTCCTGCGCAAGCGGGTGCGCACCAACCGGCTCGTGAGCCTGGACGAGAGCGTCAGCGCGCCGACCGCGGTCCCCGACCCCGAGGCTCCGCGGCATCCGCTCTTCCCGAGCGCGGTTCCGGTCAAGAACGTGGCGCCGCCGCCGCCGCCGCTGGCGACCTGGGAGGGCCTGGACGAGCCGCGCGTCCGCTTGGCGGTTCCGCAGGGCTGGAGCGAGCGCGCCGCCGCGGACGAGGTGAGCTGGGTCGGGCCCTGCGGTCAGGAGCAGGTCCGCCTCCGCCGCCGGCGGGGCTCGAGCCTGAGCGAGGCCCTGGCGGAGCTGCCCGACAACCTGCTCCCCCCCGAGCAGCGCCAGCTCCCCGCGGGGCTCGCGGCGCGCTGGGGCGGAGACGCGGCCGCCGCGGGGCGCTGGCAGCGGGGGATCGAGGGCAGCGACCTCTCCCTGCGCCACTTCGTGCTCCTCGTCGAGCGGCGCGGCGACGTGTTCGAGCTCGACGTGGCGCGGCGGGTCCTGGGGGCGACGGCCTGCCCGGACGGCGAGGCCCTCGCCCGCGGCGTGCTCCTCTCGCTGCGCCTCGGCGACGTGGGCGAGCGGCGCGTGAGCGAGAACGGGCTGCGGCGGATCTATCGCGCGCTCTGCAACCTGGCCGCCTGCGACGGCGAGGTCGACCCGAGCGAGCAGCGCCTGCTGGACGCCTACTGCGAGGAGCACGGGATCGGGGCCGAGGAGGCGAGCGAGCTCGAGGGCGAGGGGCGGCGCGGGGAGCGCCTCGACGTGGGCAAGAACCCCGACGAGCGAGCGCTGATGCTCGAGTCCATGATCGACCTGGCGGCGGCCGACGGGGTGCTCGACCCCCAGGAGCTCAAGCGCCTGCGCCGCCTGAGCAAGCTCTCGGGGATCAGCAAGGAGGAGCTGACCGAGGCGATCCGCGCGCGCTGGTCGACTGCGGCCCCGAGCAACGCCACCCGCCAGGCCGACACGGGGGCGACGCTGGTGCTG
>CALDQK010000851.1 GCA_937911525.1 uncultured bacterium | reverse complement strand
TAACGAGACGAATATAGGGGCGCTCTCTCATTCCGCAAGAGCCTGGTGTTCGCCATGGGAGGCCGCGGCTGAGCGGGGAGGACCAGCACTTCGACGGCGCCTTGACGCGGGAAGAGCTCCCCGGGGGAGTGCGCCTGCACCTGGCCCCGACCCGCAAGTTCAAGACGGCGACCGTCAAGGTCTTCCTCCGCTGCGACCTTGAGCCCAAGGTGGCGACCGAGGTCGCTGCCCTGCCCTTCATCCTCCGCCGCGGCACCGAGCGGGTCCCCACCCTGCGCGGCCTGAGCCGTCGCCTGGAGGAGCTCTACGGGGCCAGCCTCGAGCCGCACCTCGACAAGGTCGGCGAGCAGCAGGTCCTGAGCTTCTCGCTGCGCGTCCTGGGCGAGCGCTTCCTCCCCAAGGGCGGGAGCGTCCTGGCCGAGGGGATCGAGCTGCTCAGCGACCTGATCCTGCGTCCGGCCCGCGACGAGCAGGGCCACCTGCGCGCCGAGGAGGTCGCCCAGGAGAAGGTCAAGATCCAGCGCCGGATCGAGGGCCTGCTCAACGACAAGGGCTCCTACGCGGCCGAGAAGCTGATCTCGACCATGTGCGCGGGTGAGCCCTACTCGGTGTTCGAGTTCGGCTCGCTGGAGGACTTGCCCGGGGTCGACGGCGCGAGCCTCGAAGCGCGTCGGCGAGCTCTGGTCGAGCGCTCCCCGATCGACGTCTACGCGGTCGGAGCCTTCGAGCCGGACCAGCTGCGCGAGCTGGTGGCGCAGGCCTTCTTGCTCCCGGGCCGGGAGCCGACGCCCCTGCGCGGCACGACCGGCCACCCGCCCCCGCGCGAGGTGCGCGAGGTGACCGAGCGCATGGGCGGCCTCAGCCAGAGCAAGCTCTGCATGGGGCTCCGCACGGACCTGCGGGTCGGGGACGAGGGCTTCTGGGACCTGCTCGTCGCGACGGGCGTCCTGGGCGGCTTCCCCCACAGCAAGCTCTTCCGCAACGTGCGCGAGGCCGAGGGCCTCTGCTATCACGCCTCGGCCTCGCTCGAGCGCTACAAGGGCCTGATGTTCATGTTCGCGGGGATCGACGCCGAGAACGCCGAGAAGACGCGCGACATGTGCTTGGCGCAGCTCGAGGCGATCCGGCAGGGCGAGGTCAGCGCCGACGAGCTGGACAACACGGTCGCGGCCTTCCGGCAGGCCTACCGGGGGATTCTCGATCGGCCCACGAGCCTGATGAACTTCGACTACCTCATGAGCGTGCACGGCGGCTCGGGGACCCCCGAGGACGCGATCGCGGCGGTGGCCGGGGTCACGCGCGAGGGGATCCAAGCCGCGGCGCAGCGCGTGCGCCTCGACACGGTCTACTTGCTGGCCCCCGAAGAGACGGGCGAGGCCGGCGAGAGCAGCGGAGGCGGCGAGGCGGCCTGAGGTCTCTCTCCGCCCAGCTTGCCGAGGGCGGTCACCACCACGGCCACGATCAGAAGTCCGGCGACGAAGAGCATTTGGCCCTTCTCGTAGCGGATCAGGTCGTCGAGGTCGTATTCGGGCGCGGGCACCCCCGCAGTATCGCCGGCCGTGTCGCCGGTCTGGGGGGAGCGGCGCGCAAACCTGCGCTAACCCCCGCGAGGGGCGAGTCAGCGTGCTAAACGTAGCTCATGGCGCGCGTGCTCATCGCCGACGACGACCCCTCGATCCTGCGTTTGCTCGAGCTCGCCCTCGGGCAGAAGGGGCACGAGGTGGTTCGCTGCGAGGACGGCGCCGAGGCGCTCGTCGCCATGGGCGAGGGCCCGATCGACCTCGTCCTCTCCGACGTGCAGATGCCCAACATGGACGGGATCGCGCTGACGCGCGCGCTGCGCCAGGACCACCCCCGCGCCCAGCTGCCGATCGTGCTCCTCTCGGCCCTCAGCAGCGAGGACGACGTGCTGCGCGGGCTCGAGGCCGGCGCCAACGACTACCTGGCCAAGCCCTGCCCGCTCGGGGTGCTGCAGGCCAAGGTCGGCTTCCACCTCGCCGGGCGGCTGCCCGCCAGCGAGCAGAAGACCCAGCCCGACCCGGGTCAGGCGGTCGTGCCCCAGGACGGCGCGATCCTGGCGGGCTATCGCCTGGGTGAGCGCCTCGGCGCCGGCGCCGTCGGCGAGGTCTTCCGCGCCACGCGGCTGCGCGACGGACGGTCGGTCGCCCTCAAGGTCCTGCACGCCAACGTCAACGAGGACCGCGACCTGCTCTCGCGCTACTTCCGCGAGCTCGCGATCGTGAGCAACCTCGAGCTGCCCCACGTGGTCCGCTTCCTCGACTCCGGCTTCTCGGGCGGGCGCTACTTCATGGCCATGGAGCTGGTCGAGGGGCGCTCGGCCGGCGAACGCCTCAAGGACGGCGCGCTCCCGCTCTACATGACCCTGCGCCTGGGCGCGGAGGTCTGCCAGGCGATCGCGGGCCTGGCGGACAAGGGGCTCGTGCACCGCGACATCAAGCCGCCCAACGTCGTGATCGACGCCAGCGGGAGCAGCACCCTCGTCGACTTCGGGCTCGTGATCCGCCAGGACGGCGAGCACCTGACGGGCACCAACGAGGTCGTGGGCACGCCCAGCTACATCGCGCCCGAGGTGATCCTCGGCAGCGAAGACGCGGGCCCCGCGAGCGACCTCTACGCCCTCGGGATCACGGTGTTCGAGTGCCTCAGCGCGCAGCGTCCCTACCGCGGGAGCGACCTGCGAGACACCCTCCAGCGGATCGTGCGCGCGCGGGAAGCTCCCGACCTGGCCCGCCTCCGGCCCGACCTCCCCCAGGGCATCCGCGCGCTGGTCGCGAGCCTGACGGTCCCCAAGCTCAGCAAGCGCCTGACCGACCCGCGCGCGGCCGAAGAGGCCTTCCGCCACCTGCTCGACGCCCAGGACGAGCCCACGACCAAGATCCCAGTATGACCAGGAGGCCCGGCGCGGTCCTTCCCGCTAGCCCGGATTCTGCACCGCCTCGTTCCTCGGCGGAGCAGAACCCGGGCTAGCGG
>CALDQK010000850.1 GCA_937911525.1 uncultured bacterium | reverse complement strand
CCCGCCTCGTCGCGTTTCGGGAATCGCTCGGCGCCGCCCGGGCTTTTTGACCCGGAGGGCCGCCCGCGATATCTCGAACGACGTGACGCCCGCCGTGCTCACACCGGGGAACTTCGACGGGGTGCACCTCGGCCACCAGGCCCTCGTGCGCGCCGCCCGGGAGCGCGCCGACGCGGAGGGCTGGCGCGCCGTCGCCATGTTCTTCGATCCGCACCCCACGGCCTTCTTCCGGCCCGAGGCGGCGCCGCCCCTGCTGACCCAGCCGGCGCGACGGGCCGAGCTCCTCCGGGCCCGCGGCGCGGACGCGGCCCGCCTCGAGCCACACCACGTGGTCGGCGAGGCGGGCCACCTCGTCGGGGGCGTGGGTCACGTAGACCACGGGCAGGGAGAGCCGGCGCTGGATCCGCTGCAGGTGCTCCAGGACCTCGGCCCGGGCGGCGAGGTCGAGCGAGGCCACCGGCTCGTCCATGAGGAGCAGCCGGGGCGCGCTCAGGAGGGCCCGCGCGATCGCGACGCGCTGGCGCTGGCCGCCCGAGAGCGTGCGGGGGTCGCGCGCGAGGAGCTCGCCGAGGCCCAGCCACTCGACCGCCTCGGCGCGGGTCAGGGTGCGCTCGGCGGCGGGGACCCGAGAGAGGGCGAAGTCGAGGTTGCCCGCGACGTCGAGGTGGGGGAAGAGCGCGGCGCCCTGGAACACGTAGCCGACCCGGCGCTGGGGGACGTCGAGGAGCAGGCCGCGCTCGTCGTCCTGCCAAGGCACCCCGGCGACCTCGATCCGGCCGCGGGCCGGGCTCAGGCCGGCCAGGCAGCGGAGGGTCGTCGTCTTGCCCGCGCCCGAGCGGCCGAAGAGGCAGGAGATCCCTTCCCCCGGGAGCGAGAGCTGGACCTCGAGCCGGAACTCGCCGAGCTCGGCCTGGAGCTCGGCGCTGAGCGGGGGCGGCGCGCTCACGGGCCGACTCGCTCGAAGCGGCGGTTGACGGCGTAGACCCCGAGCAGGGTCAAGAAGGAGAAGGCGAGCATGCCGCCCGCCAGCAGGTGGGCCTGGGCGTACTCCAGCTGCTCGACGTGGTCGTAGATCGCGATCGAGAGGACCTTGGTCTGGCCGGGGACGCTGCCGCCGATCATGAGCACCACCCCGAACTCACCCACGGTGTGGGCGAAGCCGAGCACCGCGGCCGCGAGGAAGCCGGGGCGGGCCAGGGGCAGGATCACGCTCCGCCAGCGGTCGAGGCGGGTCGCGCGCAGGGTGGCCGCGGCCTCCAGCAGGGAGGGGTCGATCGCCTGGAAGCTGTTGCGCAGGGGCTGGATCACGAAGGGCAGCGAGTAGATCACCGAGCCGATCACCAGCCCGCCGAAGCTGAACACGAGCCGCGGGCCGCCGAGGGCCTCCCACACCGCGCCCAGCGGGCCCGCGGGGCCGAGCGAGACCAGGAGGTAGAAGCCGAGCACGGTGGGCGGCAGCACGAGGGGGAGGGCGACGAGGGCTTCGAGCGGGACCCTCCAGGCGCTGCGGGTCCGCGCCAGCCACCAGGAGAGGGGGGTCCCCAGCACGAGCAGGATCAGGGTCGAGCTGGCCGCGAGGGCCAGGGTCAAGCGGACGGCGGCCCAGGCGGTGTCCCCTGCGCTGGAGTCGCCAGCTGTGGGAGGGGCGGCCGGCGCGCTGGCGGGCTCGACCCCGTAGCCCGCGGCGGCGATCGCGGCCTGACCCTCCTGCCCCAGGAGCAGCTCCCAGAAGGCCCGGGCGGCGGGGCGCTCGCTGAGGAGGAGCGCGTCCTGGCGGATCGGGGCGTGGAGCGAGGCGGGCACCAGCCAGCGCTCCTCGCCCGTGGCCGCGGCCTGCGCCGCCGCGATCAGCCCCAGCTCGGCGCCGCCCGAGCGGACGAACTGGTGGGCTTGGGTGACGCTCTCTCCGTAGACGACGCGCGGCTCGAGGCTCGCCCACAGGCCGAGGCGCTCGAGGGCCTCGCGGGCGGCGGCGCCGTAGGGTGCCGTGTTGGGGTTCGCCAGGGCCAGGTGCTGGAAGCTCCCCCGCAGCGCCTGCTCACCGCGCGCTGCGCCGGGGCCGACCAGGGCCAGCCGCCCGCGCGCGTAGGTCCGTCGCGCGAGCCCGCGGCCCTCCCGCTCGAGGGCCGCCGGGCGCTCGGCGTCCGCCGCGAGGAAGAGGTCGAACTCGGCGCCGTTGCGGAGCTGGGCCAGGAGGCTCCCGGTCGAGCCGACGCTCAGCACGACCCGGTGGCCGCTCTGCTGCTCGAAGCGGCGGGCCAGGGCCTCGCAGGGCGCGCGGAAGTTGGCCGCGACCGCCACGCGCACCTCGTCGGCGCGGGCGGGCGAGGCGGCGAGCAGCGTAAGCAGGCCGACGCAGAGCAGCCCCCGCGCCTTCTCGCTCGTCCAGGCTCGTTCTCCCCGTTTCAGCACGGGCGCAGTGTAGCGGGGACGAGGTCTCGGGCCTCAGTCCTGGGTCAGGGCCAAGAGCAGCGCGCCGACGCCGTGGCCGACGTTGTCGTCGAGGGCCACCCCGCGGTAGGCCGCGCGGAAGCCCGGGTTGGTGCCCGTCGAGGTCCCGCGCACGATCGGGTGCCCCCGCTCCCAGGAGACCTGGGCGCGCAAGGCGCGCCGCCCGCGCGCGAGCAGCTCGGCGTCGGCGCCGGGGGCGGTCAGCCCGACCCGGCGCGCGCGGGCGAAGGCCGCCAGGAAGAGCGCGCTGGCGCTGGTCTCGGTCGGGTTGTCCTGGCTGGCCGCCCCGAGGAGGTCGGTCCGCCACAGGCCCTCGGGTTGCTGCGCCGCGCGCAGGGCCGCGAAGAGCTCGAGCGCCGCCTGGCGCAGCTCGGGGTCGGGCGGGAGGCCCTGAGCCTGGCGAGCCGCCCAGCGGTCGACCAGGAACCAGGCCGCCCAGCCGTTGCCCCGCGCCCAGAAGCAGGCCTCGACCGGCAGCTTGAGCGCGAGGGGGCCGAGCTCGAGGTGCGCGTGGCGGAACAGGCCCTGAGCGGGGTCCTGGAGGTGCGCCACCATGCCCTGCGCCAGGCGCTGGCCTTCCTCCTCGGCCCAGGCCTCGCCGTGGCGCGTCGCGAGCCGGTTGACGAACACCCCGTGCATGAAGAGCGAGTCCACCCAGGCCTGGGCCGGGAGCAGTCCGCCCGCCAGCAGGCCCACGTGGCTGGGGACGCCCGTCGAGGTGCGCGGCGCGTCCTGGCGCAGGTAGCTCGCCACGCGCGCCACGACCGGGTGCTCCGGTCCGACGTAGCGCGTGAGCGGCCCGAGGGGGGCTGCCGCGTCGGCCCAGAGGGGCTCGGCGAGCGCCTGCTCCTGGTGCGCCGCTAGCCAGGCGCGCGCATAGGCCTCCGGGCGCGGGTCGCCGCTGCGCTCGCCCCACGCCAGCACCCCCTCCAGCGCGACCGCCTCCTCCCAGGAGAAGCGCAGCTCCTCGGGCGGGTGGGTGCGCAGCCAGGTGCGGGCGACGGCTCCGGCGAGCTCGAGGTCGCTCAGCTCGGACGGCGTCCGCTCGCCCAGCAGCGAGGGGGCGGCGAGGTCGGCGGGGCTGAGGCGGTTCTCGGCGTAGCGCTCCGAGTAGCGCCCCTCGGGGTCGGCCCACAGCGCGGCGAGGGCGACCAGACTCAGCAGGCCCAGGCCCGCCCAGCGCCAGCGCGCGTCGGGCTGCCCGCGCGTCGGGACCAGCGCGCCAGCGAGCGCGCCGCCCAGGGCCAGCGCGGCCGGACCGAGCGCGCCGAGGGTGCGGAAGGGCGAGGCCAGGCTCAGGAGCAGCAGCCCCCAGCCCAGCCCGCACACTCCGCCGAGGGCCGCGGCCTGGCCGCGACCGGCGCCGAGTGAGCGCCGCAGGGGGAGCTCGAGCAGGCCCAGGGCCGCGCAGGGCAGCCAGCCCAGCAGCGCCCAGGTGATCAGGAAGCGCGGGGCCGGGGCGGGG
>CALDQK010000849.1 GCA_937911525.1 uncultured bacterium | reverse complement strand
TGATCAGGCAGCCCTGGGCCGCGATCCAGCGGTAGCTGCCGTCCTTGCAGCGCAGGCGGTGCTCGACCGAGTAGAGCTCGGTCTCGCCGCGCAGGTGGGCCTCGACCGCGGCCAGGGTGGGGTCACGGTCCTCGGGGTGGGTCAGCTCACGCCAGGTCTCGTAGCTCGGCTCGAGCTCGGCCGGCTCGTAGCCGAGCATCGACCAGTAGCGCTCCGAGAAGTAGGTCTCGCCGCTGACCACGTTCCAGTCCCACACTCCGCTCTGCGCGGCCGCGAGCGCGAAGCCCAGCTGCTCCTCGCTGCGACGCAGGGCGGTCTCGCGGCTGTCGATCGCGGCGGCCATCGCGTTGACCCCCTCGACGATCGCCTGCACGTCTGCCTGGCGCGCCGGGGGCAGCTGGGAGGCGTAGTCCCCCGCCGCGATCCCCGCGATCCCCTCCTCGAGCTGCGCGAGGGGCACCCCGAGGATCTGCCGGACCAGGTAGCGGCACACCAGGACCGTGGCCCCGACCACCACCAGGCCGAGCAGCCCGAACACGAGCAGCTGCTCGCGGGTGTGCTTGGTGAGCTCGTCCTCGCTGACCCAGAGCTCGACGCTCCCCAGGCGGTGGGTGCGCCCGCTGCGGGGGTCCGGGTAGAGCACGGGCTCCGAGTCGCGCAGGAAGACCCGGGACTGGCCGCGCTGCTCCTCGGCCAGCACCCTCCCTTCGGCGTCCAGGACGCGCGCGCCGATCACCTCGGGGGGCTGCATGGCAGCCTGGCAGGCGTTCTCCAAGCCGGCGCGGTCGACGTTCCAGAGGTGGAGGCGGGAGACCTCGGCCAGCTGCTCGGTCCAGAGGCGGGACTGACGGCGGAGCTGTGACGCGGCCGCGTAGCGCGAGCCGATCACCAGCACGCCGCCGCTGAGGGCAACCACGAGGCCCACGGTCAGCGCGAGGCGCGCGCTGAGATCCTGAGCGATGGTCCTGCGGAGCTCCCCAGCCACGTCTCTAGGCTAGTTCAGCTCACAGCTTCGGGCCAACGAATGGGTGGCTGCCGCGACCGCATTCGCTCCACCCGCTGAGTCCATGGGCAGCGAGGTCTGTCGACAGCGAACCAACGAAAAGAGGCCAGCCCGAAGGCTGGCCTCTCGTGTCGCACCCCGAGGGTGGAAGGAGGTCTACGCGAGGCAGACGACGCCCTCGATGTCCTCGACGACGCTCTTGAGGTCCAGGTCAGCCTGGCCGGCGTCGAGCTGGAGCGAGGGGGGATCGATCTGGGTCATGCCGCCGCAGGCGAACACCAGGCCGGTCATGGACAGGGCAACGAGGACACCAGCGAACAGCTTCTTCATGACGATCTCCGATTGTGAGCGAGCTTCTTTGCTTCCTACGTAATAGCTCCATTGCACGAGGATTGCCAATCTCGCGCTCAAGGACTTAAGTCCATCCTGGGCGCCCCTTGGCCACACCTGAGCGCATCCGGTGAGCGAAATGGCTCGATTCGCCCTCTTCCGCTCGTGAGGAAGGCTGGAAGGAGGGCGTGGCGAGGGCGCCTTGGCTGGGCGACTTAGTAGGAAAAGAGGAAGAGAGGAAAGGAGGAAGGGCCGCAGGGGCGCGCGAAGGCGGCGATCGCGGGGTGGGGGCGCAGAGATAGAGACACAAGAAGGAGCTGTCGCGCTGCGCAATGGCTCATTCACGTTTCAGAGATTGAACGGAGAAAACTGGAAAACTGGAAAGCGCGGTGAGTGCTCAGCGGAGCTGCTGCTTTCGAGTTTTCGAGTTTTCTC
>CALDQK010000848.1 GCA_937911525.1 uncultured bacterium | reverse complement strand
CCGCCGCCTCCTCGGTCTGCTCGGCGCGGGCCTCGGCGTCGCGGACCTGAGACTCGAGGTCCGCCTTGGCCTCGGCCAGCTCCTTCTCCAGCTCGCTCCGGAGCAGGATCAGCTTCTCCTCGGCGTCGGTCCGCGCGGCCGCCGCGTCGAGCTTGCGCTGGAAGCGCTCCTGCTCGAGCTCCTCGACCCGCTTGCGCAGGGTCTCGACCTCGGTCCCCGCCTCGCGGGCCTGCTCCAGCTCGAGGTCGAGGGCCTGCAGCCGCTGGGTCGCGCCCTCAGCCTTGGCGACCGCCTCCTCGAGGGCGTGCTCGAGCTCCGCCTTCTCGCCGCCGGCCGCGGCGGTCTTGCTCTCGAGCTCGGCCTCGAGGGCCTGGACGCGCTCCTGGTAGGACTGCATCTGCTCGCTGGCCTGCGACTCGACCTCGCTCAGCTGGAGGTCCTTGTCGGAGAGCTGGTCCTGCACGTCGGCCAGCTTCTCCATCCACTCCAGGCGCTCGCCCTCGACCTTGGCCACGGTCCCGCGCAGGGCGTCGCGCTCCGAGCGGAGGCCCTGGACGGCCTGCTCCAGCTCGAAGGCGCGCTGCTCGTAGGACTGGCGCTCCTCGAGGTGGCGCCGCCGCTCCTCCTCGAGGTCCTTCTCGAGCACGGCCTTGGTGTCGGCGATCCGGCGCGCATCGCCCAGGACCAGCTGGAGGCTCTTGATCACCTCCGCCAGCTCCTCGGGCGGGTCCTCGATCTCGTCGAGGAGCGCGGCGGCCTGCTCGACCTTCTCGCGCAGGCTCTCGATCACGACCTCGAGCGCATACTTGCGCCCGGCCGCGGCGGTCCGCTCCGTGCGCACGATCTGGACCTGCGAGCGGAGCCGCTTGATCTCGCCGACCAGGGCCGGGATCGTCAGCTCCTCGCTGTCGGTGTCCAGCTGGTCGTGGTCGTCCATGAGCACCAGGGGCGTGTCGTCGACGGCGACCTCCTCCTGGCGGGTCGTGCTCGCGCGCAAGGGCTCGATCACGGCGTCGTCGGGCCCGGGCTCGACGGCATCGCCCACGGCGACGCCCTCGACGCGGGTCTCACCCGCCAAGCCCTTGATCTCGCCGGCCTCACCCTCGGGTTGGGTCTCGCCGGCCTCGCTCGACTGCTCGCTCATGGGTGCGGATTCTACTTAAGTCCTTGCCATAACTCCTCCTGTTTCGCCCGCGAAACCTCGCCCCCCCCTGCTGCGTTCAGTAGCACAACCCGAGGTATGTCCATGCGCGCGAACGCCCTCCTGTCTGGCCTCTTGATCACCGCCCTGAGCGGGGTCGCCTGGGCCCAGGACGCTCCTCCCCAAGAGCCCACGCCGGAGCAGCCCAAGCCGGAGCAGCCCACGCCCGAGCAGCCCAAGCCCGAGCAGCCCCAGCCCGAGCAGCCCAAGCCCGACGAGGCCAAGCCCGACGAGGCCAAGAAGCCCGCGGGGGAGCTGACCCCCGCCGAGCGCAAGCAGCAGCGCCGCGAGGAGGCCAAGGCCAAGCGCCAGGAGAAGCAGGCCCGCCAGCAGGCCAAGAAGCAGGGCTTCGACCCCGAGCGCCAGCTGGCGCCCGACACCCCCGAGGCGCAGGCGCTCGAGAAGCTGCTGATCGTCGACTCGCGCTACGCCAAGGACGGCACGGTCGAGCTGGTCTACACCTTCCGCGAGTCCGAGCAGGTGGCCGACTTCGAGCGGCGCGGCTTCGACTCGACCGACACCCTGGCCGGGCGCGGGCGCGGTCGGCGCGCCCGCCGCCGGGCCGACCTCGGCAAGAAGGGGCTGACCCGCCTCGAGCTGAGCGTGGGCTCCAACGGGGCCGGGCTGATGCTCCACAAGCTCTCGATCCAGGACGAGTTCACGCTCACGCTGCGGGTCCAGGCCCTGCGCATGACCAAGCGCAGCGACCTGGTCTTCTTCTGCGGCAAGGGCGGGGTCCGCCTGGGCTCGGTGTTCGTCAAGCGCAGCGGGAGCAGCTTCCGCGCCGTCGCCAAGGGCACGCCCAACTTCGAGGCCTTCGAGGGCGGCGCGGTCACGATCCAGCTCGAGGCCCGCGACGGCGTGCTCGAGGCCAAGCTCAACGGCGAGGTGATCGGCCAGACCAAGAAGCTGAACGGCAAGCTCGACGGCCAGGTCGGCCTCTACGTGCGCAACATGCTCCTCCACGTGCACGAGCTGCGGATCAAGGCCCGCGTCGACTCGAGCAAGCTGCTGAAGGAGTAGCCCGCCTCAGGACGCCGGGTCGTCGCGCGGGTCCTCCAGCCACACCACCTCGAGGTCGTGCTCGCTGTCGCTCTCGTAGGGGTGGCTCGGCTCCTCGTCGTCGCGACGCTCGAGGTCCACGTCGACCGCCTCGCCGCGCAGGAAGCGCTCGGCCAGCTCCTCGGCCCGGGCGAACTCGAAGCCCTCGATCTGGTCGGCCAGGGTCGTGGGCGAGTCGGTGATCACCGACTCCACCCCGAGCTCGAGCAGCCGGTCCATGTCCTTGGCCTTGTTGACGGTCCAGGGGGTCATGAAGCAGCGCTGCTCGCGCAGGGTCCGCACCAGCTTGAGGCTCAGCGTGCGCCAGTAGGGGTCGACCCCGCTCACGCCGGGGATCCTGGCCGCGGCCACGGCCTGGCCCTTGGTCAGGGTCAGGTAGCAGAGCGGCGTCTCGGGCACGAGGGACTGCAGCTGATCGACGCGGGCCTTCTCCTTGACCACGACCGAGACCTGATCGGCGACCCCGTGGCGGCGCAGGGCCTCGGCCAGCTGCTCGCCGACCTCGGCGCCGTGCTTCATCTTGACCTTCAGCTCCAGGATCGGGACCGCCCGCCCCCGGCAGAGGTCGAGGGTCTCGTCCAGGGTCGGGATCCGCTCGTCGGCGAAGTCGGGCGAGAACCAGGCTCCGGCCGAGAGCTCGCGCAGGGCGCCCAGCGAGAGCTTGGTCACCTCGCCGCTGCCGTCGGTGGTGCGGTCGACCTTCTCGTCGTGGATCACGACCAGCTCGCCCGAGGCGCAGCGCTGGAGGTCGAGCTCGATCGAGGGCGCCCCGGCCTGGATCGCGGCCTCGAAGGCGGCCAGCGTGTTCTCGGGCGCGTTCTGCGAGTCGCCGCGGTGCCCGATCACGACCACCGGGAGCTCCGGCTCGCGCACGCGCGCGACCAGCTCGAGCAGGGGGCTGGGGGGCAGATCGAACATGAGCCGAGCATAGCCAGCGCGCTCGTGGTACACCCCCACCCATGGACCTGACCGGCAAGCAATTGCGCTTCCTGCGCAGCAAGACCCACGGCCTCGAGGCCCGCATCGCCGCGGGCAAGAAGGGCCTGACCGACGACCTCGTGCAGCAGCTCGACGACGCCCTCGGCAAGAGCGAGCTGGTCAAGATCCGCCTCCCCCGCCACGCCGAGATCGACCTCGCCGCCCTCGCGGGACGCGTCTCGGGCGCGGTCGTGCAGCAGGTCGGCAAAACGGTCGTGCTCTACCGCCCCTTCGCCGAGCCCGCCCTGAAGCTCCCCCAGGGTGAGTAGGGTCACTCGCGTCGCCGCAGGTCTGCTCTGCGCGGCCCTGCTGGGCTGCAGCGCCCCCGCCGAACCCGCTGCCAAGACGGCCCCCCGCGAGGAGTCCCCCAGCCAGGAGCGCCAGGCGCAGGTCCGCTTCGTGCACGGCTCTCCCGGCCACGGCGTGCCCGGCCCCTGGGCGCTGGCCGGCCACCGGATTGGGCTCCACGCGCTGGAGAAGCTCGAGCGCAAGCGCGGCCAGGTATGGGGCGTGCGCTTCGTGCACCGCTGCCCGCAGGAGGTCCGCTACACCTGCATGGTCGACGGCCTGCAGGCGGCGACCGGCGCCTCCCTCGGCAAGCTGAACCTCTCCCTCGAGGCCGCCAGCGCCGAGGAGCTCGAGACGGTCGTCGTGGACGCCGAGCGCGGGCTGACCCTGCGCTACCGCCTCACGCCCAGCTTCCGCGAGCGCTTCTACGAGGTCGACTACGCCGACTTCCCCCAGGCCGCCCGCCAGCTCGACGCGCTGCCCGACGAGGAGGTGTTCGAAGTCCGCGAGGAGCAGGCGCCCACCTCGCGGCCGACCGCGCGCTAGTCAGCGCTGAGCGGCCTCGAGCTGGTCGAGCGCTTGCTTAGCCTGTGGGGCGAAGACACCGCCGAGCTCGCCCTCCAGGATCTCACGCGCGGGCTCGGGCTCACCCCTTCACGCAGCCCAGGGGGCGGATCTTGGCCACGCGCTCGGCGAGGCCGCCCTCGTGGACGACGCCCACGACCTCGGCCACGTCCTTGTAGGCCTCGGGGACCTCCTCCACCACGGTGGCCTTGCTCGAGCCGATCACGACCACCCCCTTGTTCAGGAGCGCCTTCTTGACGTCGGTCCCGCCGTAGCGGCGCTTGGCCTCGCTGCGGGAGAGCAGGCGGCCGGCGCCGTGGCAGGCGGAGCCGAAGCTGCGCTGGCTCTGGCGCGCGCCCTTGAGCACGAAGGAGTAGCGGCCCATGTCGCCCGGAATGATCACGGGCTGGCCCACGTCGCGGTAGACCTCGGGCAGGAGCTCGTGGCCCGCCGGCAGGGCGCGGGTCGCGCCCTTGCGGTGCACGAGCAGGCGCTTGCGCTCGCCCTCGACCTCGTGCTCCTCGTACTTGGCGATGTTGTGGCACACGTCGTAGACGGTGGTCAGCTCGGCGCCGAGCACCTCCTTGAACACGCCGCGGGCCCAGTGGGTCATGACCTGGCGGTTCACGAAGGCGAAGTTGGCGGCGGCCGCCATGGCGCCCAGGTAGCGCGTTGCCTCGGGCGAGCCGATCGGCGCGCAGCAGAGCTGGCGGTCGACGAGCGGGATCTTGTAGCGCTGCGCGGCGCGGAGCATCGTCGAGAGGAAGTCGGTGCACACCTGGTGGCCGAGCCCGCGCGAGCCCGAGTGGATCATCAACGTCAGCTGCCCCTGGGCCAGCCCGTAGGCCGCGGCCGCCTCGGGGTCGTAGACCTCCTCGACCACGCCGACCTCGGCGAAGTGGTTGCCCGAGCCGAGGGTCCCGACCTGCCCGCGCCCCCGCTTGCGCGCCCGCTCGCTGACCTCGTCCGGCGCGGCGTTCGCCAGACAGCCCCGCTCCTCGACTTGCTCGCGGTCCTCCGGGGTGGCGAAGCCCTGCTCGACCGCCCAGCCCAGGCCCTCGCTCATGAGCGCCTCGAGGTCGTCCTCGTCGAGTTTGAGCTCGGGGCGCGAGGAGCCGACGCCAGCAGGCACCGACCGGAACAACGCCTCGGTCAGCGGCTGGATCTTGTCCCCGAGCTCGGAGAGGCCAATATTGGCCGACAAGAACCTGATCCCGCAATTGATGTCGTAGCCGATCCCGCCAGGGCTGACCACTCCTCCATTCTCGGGGTCAAAGGCCGCGACGCCGCCGATCGGGAAGCCGTAGCCCCAGTGAATGTCGGGCATGGCCTGGCTGGCGCGCACGATCCCCGGCAGGGTCGCGACGTTGGCGACCTGCTCCAGGCAGCGGTCGTGCTCGAGGTCGGGCAGGAGCGACTCGTCGGCGTAGACGATCCCGGGCACGCGCATCGGGCCGCGCTGCGGGATCTGCCAGCGCTGGTCGTCCAGGCGCTGGAGCGGCACGCGCTTCCCGGGCGGGTAAGGCGGAGGCACGAGCTCCAGCTCGACGCGATCCTCGCGCTTGCGGGTGCGCTTCCTCTCTTGCTGCTGGCGGCGCTTGCGCTTCTTGCGGCTCACGGGGGCGTCCTAGAGGTCGAAGATCAGCCGCACGGAGACTCCCTCGGAGTCCTGCTCGCAGGCGGCGGCGTGGTGGGTGACGGCCTTGAGCGGCCGGGCGATCGGGTGGCGCTCGGGGTCGAAGGGCTCGCCGAAGGCCTGGCCGGCGATCCAGCCGGGCTCGACCTCGTCGGGCTCGAAGCGCGCCACGAGGAAGCCCTCGACCTCGAACCAGAACAGCAGCTCGTTGCCGAGCGCGACCAGGGCGTCGAGCAGATCGACGCCCTCGACCTCGAGCGCGCGCTCCTCCCGCTCGGCGACGCAGTCGGCGTCGCCGGTGAGCAGGTCCAGGAAGGCGCGCGGGACCTCGGCCACGGCCTCGTCGAGGTCGTCGCCGCGAATGTCCACGCCGAAGTCGCCGGTGTGGTCGAAGAAGGTGTGTCGAGCAGGCAAGAGCGTCCTCACGTGGGGCCTGGACCCAGCACGGGCCTCGACCTGTCGTCAGGGTAGCGGCTGGCCACCCTGCTCTAGCGCTCGCCGCGGGCCAGGCGTCGGCGAATGTCCTTCAGCCCCGACTGCGCGGCGTCCCGGTTCGCGCCCGGCTCGAGCCGCTCGAGCGCCAGCTCGTAGCAGCGCGCCACCGCGTGCAGGTCGCGCTCGACGCCGCGGCCGTGGAAGTAGTGCGAAGCCAGGTTGAGCGGCGCCTCGGCGTGGCCGAGCTCCGCGGCGCGCTGATACCACCGGACCGCGGCGCGGTCGTCGGGGGGGACGACCTTCCCCTCCGAGAGCATGAACGCGACGTTGTGCATGCTCTGCAGGTCGCCGGCCTCGGCGGCCTTCAGGCTCCAGCGGAAGCCCTCGCGCATGTCGCGGCGCACGAAGTAGAGCGCCGCCATGTTGGCCAGCCCGAGTCGGTTGCCCTGCGCCACGGGCTCCCGCAGCAGCTCCTCGGCGCGCGCGAGGTCGGCGGCGGACCTGTCCTGGGGCTCGATCAGCATGCCCGCCAGGCTGACCTTCCCCTCGATCATTCCCAGCTCGGCGGCGGCGCGATACCAGCGCTCGGCCTCGACGCGGTCGACCGGGGTCCCGCGCCCGTAGCGGTAGAGCTCGCCCAGGCCACAGCAAGCGAGGGGGTCGGGCGGGTCGGCCTCGGCCGCCTGGCGAAAGAGGCGCAGCGCTTCGGCCTCGTCCTTCTCGCCGCCCTCGCCCTGGGCGAGGAGCTGAGCGAGCTTGGTCGCCGCCGGCATGTCCCCCGCCGCGACGGCCTCGCGTAAGTAGCGCCGGGCCAGGGCCGGGTCCTCGCCCACCCCGCGGCCGATCCGGTAGAGCCGCCCCAGGGTCCGCAAGGCTGGCGGGTGCCCCTGCTCGGCGGCGCGCTGCACCCAGCGCGCGCCCTCCTCCTGGTCCTGCGCGACGCCCTGCCCGTCGCAGAGGGCGGAGCCGTAGATCAAGGCCGCGTTGGGGCGGCCGGCCTCGGCCGCCGCGCGCAAGAGCTCGAGCCCGCGCGAGCGGTCCTGCTTCAGCCCGGCGTGGCCGTAGAAGAGGAGCGTCCCGAGCGCCTCGCCCGCCTTCACGTCGCCCGCGGCGTTGGCGCGGCTCAGCCAGCGCTCGGTCGCGGCGGGGTCGGGCGGAGTCGCGAGCAGCGCCTGCTTGGCCAGCCGGGTGATGGCGGGCGCGTGTCCCGCCTCGGCCAGCTCCAGGAAGGTCGCGCGCGCGGCCTCGCCCCCCTCCCGCTCGGCCAGCGCCTCGGCCGCGGCGTAGCGCTCCTCCAGGCTGGGCGGCTCGCTTCCCCCGAGGCTCAGCCCCAGCCCGGCCGCAGCCAGGCAGCCCAGCGCCAGGGCCGCGACGCCGCCCCACCTCCGACGCCCCCCGCCGCGGGCCGCGACGAGCGGGGCGCGCTCGAGGGCCTCGGCCAGGGCCTGCGCGCTGGGGAAGCGCTCGGCGGGGTCCTTGGCCAGGCAGCGGAGCACGATCGCCTCGAGGGCGGGCGGGACCTCGGCGCGCTGGGAGCGGATCGAGGGCGGCGCCTGCTCCAGGGCCGCCACCTGGAGCTCGATCATGCTCGCGCCGCGGTGGGGCGGGGCGCCGGTCAGGGCGGCGTAGAGCGTGCCGCCCAAGCAGTAGATGTCCGTCTGCGGGCTGAGCTGCGCGAGCTGCCCGCTGGCCTGCTCGGGCGCCCAGAAGGAGGGCGTCCCCAGCGGCGCCCCGTCGCGGGTCAGGGCCAGGGTCTGCCCGACCCGCTCGACGTCCTTGACCAGGCCGAAGTCGACCAGGATCGGGTCGCCGGCCGGGTCGAGGAGCACGTTCTCGGGCTTGACGTCGCGGTGCAGCAGGCCGGCCTCGTGCACGACCGCCAGCGCCCGGGCCAGGCGCGCCCCGAGCTCCTGGACCCGGTCGACGTCGAGGGTCCCGAAGCGGGCCAGCGAGTCGGCCAGCGAGCGGCCCTCGACCAGCTCGGTGACGAGGAAGGGCTGGCCCTCGTGCTGGCCGACCTCGTGCACCCGCAGCAGGTTGGGGTGGCTCAGCTTGGCGAG
Organism: uncultured bacterium; assembly: GCA_937911525.1. Classification (GTDB taxonomy): domain Bacteria; phylum Planctomycetota; class J058; order J058; family J058; genus NORP233. Next base: position 2,353 of record CALDQK010000848.1, on the reverse strand, counting down.
GGCCCGCCCCTCGCGGAGGAAGCGGCGCCGCTGGCCCTCGTTGCTCGCGGCCCCGCGCAGGAGGAGCTTGAGCGCGACCTCACGCCCGGAGTGGGGGTCGCGCGCGCGGAGCACGCTGCCCATGCCGCCCTGACCGAGCTGGCCGAGCACTTGGAAGCGACCGAGGGAGCCCACGGACCCACTATGACCTCGGCGCCCGCCTCCCGCCAAGGCGCGACCCGCCCGGGCTCACCTGCGAACATGGGCGGGTGAGCTTCGACTGCACCACCTGCGGCGCTTGCTGCGTGAACCCGCCCCAGAACCGGCGCGAGGGGGTGGACACCTGGGTCGAGGTCGACGACTCCGAGCCGCTGCTCCGGCGGAAGGACCTGGTCAAGAAGCTGGTCGTGCTCGACCCCGCCACCGGCGAGCGGCACCTGCGCCTCGAGCCGAGCAGCGGGCGCTGCCTGGCCCTGCGCGGCAAGCTCGGGACCAAGGCCCGCTGCGCGATCTACTCGCAGCGGCCCAAGCCCTGCCGGCGGGTTCAGGCGGGCGACCGCGAGTGCCGACGGCTGCGGGCGGGGCTGGGACTCGATGCCTAGACCCGGGAAGGGGAAGACCCCCGCGCCGCGCCCGCGCCGGGTCGCGCAGCCGAGCGAGCTGCCGCACGCGCCCGAGTCGCGGCCCGAGCGGGCCTGCGACGTGCTCGTGATCGGCGCCGGCGCCGCGGGGCTCTTCGCGGCCCTCTCGGCGCGCGGGGCGCTGGACGCCAAGGGGGAGGTGACGCCGATCCCCAAGGGCGCGCCGGACGTGGTGCTGCTGAACAACGAGCCGCGCCTGGGGCTCAAGATCCTGGTCTCGGGCGGGAGCCGCTGCAACCTGACCAACGCCCGGGTCGACCAGGACGACTACGAGAGCGACGCGCCCCACGTGGTCAAGCGGCAGCTGCGCGGCTTCACGGCCCATGCCGCGCGGCGCTTCTTCGAGGCGCGCGGCTGCAAGACCTACGAGGAGCCCCTCGGCAAGGTGTTCCCCCGCAGCGACGACGCGCGCGAGGTGCTGCGGGTCCTGCTCGACGAGGTGCTCCGCGCCGGGGTCCCGCTGATCGCGCCGGCCGAGGTCCAGGCCCTCGAGCCGCCGGCTGGCCCTGGCGAGCCCTGGCTGGCGCGCCTGAGCGCGGGGGAGCCCTGGCGGGCCAAGCGCGTGGTCCTGGCGACCGGCGGCAAGAGCCTGCCCAAGACCGGCTCGCGCGGCTTCGGCCTCGGCGCGCTGAGTCGCCTCGGCCACGAGGTCCGCGAGCCGATCCCCGCCCTGACCCCGCTCGAGTTCGCGGCGGGGCCCCTCAGCGGCCTGGCCGGCCTGACCGTGCCGGTCGTGCTGACCCTCGGCCCCCAGGACTCCCCCGCCGAGCAGTGGGCGGGCAAGAAGTTCAAGCCCGACGCCCGCGCGGCCGGGAGCCTGCTGGTCACCCACCACGGGGCGACGGGGCCCGCGCCCTTCGACGTGAGCGGACCCGCCGGGCGCGCCCTGCGCGAGGGGAGCGGGCTCGGCCTGCGCGGCGACTTCTGGAGCCTGACCCTCGACGAGGGCCCTTGGGTGGCGTTCCTCGGCCTGGACAAGGCGCCCGGCGCCTCGCTCCGCCCCGGGGACGCGCCGCGCCCGCCCAGCCGCGAGCTCTTCTTCGCGCAGGCCGAGCCCCTCCTGGCGCGGCGCGAGCGCGAGCTGGGCACGGCGCTGGCCCAGCGCCTGCCGCGCTCCCTGGCGCGCGGGCTCTTGAGCGCCGTCGGGCTCGACCCCGCGCTGCCGATCAAGCAGCTCAACACCCGCCAGCGCGAGCAGCTCTACCGCGCCCTCTGCCAGGCGGAGCTGCGCGTGACCGGCAGCGGCGGCTACGCCAAGGCCGAGGTCACCTCGGGCGGCGTGCTCCTGGCCGAGCTGACGCCCAAGGAGCTCGAGAGCCGGCTTCAGCCCGGGCTCTTCTGCTGCGGCGAGGTGGTCAACGTGACCGGGCGCCTGGGCGGCTTCAACTTCCAGTGGGCCTGGTCGAGCGGCTTCGCCGCCGGACGCGCGGCGGCCGCGAGCCTCGCAGGGGCTGGGTCCGCCAAGTAGGATCCCGCCTCGATGAAGGTCACGGTCAACGGCGAGGCGCGCGAGGTAGAGCCCGGGACGACGATCCGGGCGCTGCTCGATGCGATCGGGGCCCCCGCGGCGGGGATCGCGGTCGAGGTCAACCAGGAGATCGTGCGCAAGGCAGAGCACCCCGCGCGCGAGCTGCGCGAGGGCGACCGGGTCGAGGTCGTGGGCCTCGTCGGAGGAGGTTAGGCGTGAGCGACGCGCTGAAGATCGGCGACTACACCTTCAACTCGCGGGTGAT
>CALDQK010000847.1 GCA_937911525.1 uncultured bacterium | reverse complement strand
AAGGGGCCCGCCTGGCGCAGCCGCTCGCCCAGCCAGCGGGTCGCGCCCTCGAGCCGCAGCGGGTCGCGGTGCAGGAAGCGCACGGCGGGCAGCCGAAAGGCGTCGTCGCGCTGCTCGTCGGTCTCGAAGCGCTGCTGGAGATCGCGGTAGGCAGCCTGGACGCTGGTCAGCGCGGCCACCCCCTCCAGCTCGAGGGCGCGCTGGGCCAGCGCGGCGCCAGGGGCGAGGGGGGCCCGCGCCCAGGCGGGGCGCAGCGAGGCGTTGGGGGGCAGGGCCGGGGCGTCGCTCCCGGGGCGCGCGCCGAGGGTCACCACGACCTCCCGCTCGCGCCCGTAGCGGCGCGCGCGCACCCCGACCACCTGACCCGGGTGCTCGTCGAGGAGGCGGCCGAGGTCCGGCAGCACCTCGCGCTCGGCCGCGGGCCCGACCGCGTCGCGCGCGGGCCCCTGCGCCTCCTCGTTCACGGTCGTCCGCAGGCTGAGCTGGGTGCGCCGAATCAAGAGCCGGACCCGGGTCCCGGCTGGCCGGCCCTTGATCTTGGCGATGAAGCCCGCCACGGCCTGGTCGGGTGAGGCGACCAGCGACTCCCCGTCCAGGGCGCGCAGCTCGTCGCCGACCACGATCCCCGCCTTCTCGGCCGCCGACCCCGGCACGACCGTGGTCACGGCGGGGCACGACTGCGCTGGCTCCGAGCCAGGCAGCGCCTTGGCCTGGAGCCCGACGCCCAAGAAGCCCTTCTTGTCGGGCTGCTTGTCAGGCGCGGACGCAGCCTCCTGGGCGGACGAGGTGCCGCTCAGGGCGCTCAGGAGCAGGACGAGGAGCGCGGCGCGGCGCACGCTACATGCCGCGTTCGAGCGCCGTGACCGTGAACTTGGTGTCGCTGAGGCCGGCGTTGAGCTTGCGCTCGGTGAAGCGCCAGGCGGTCTTGCTGCCGCGCTGGTGATCCGTCATCACGCTCATCTTCGGGCGCCACTTGCCGTCGACCTGCTCGTAGCCGCGGCTCTCGAGGGTCTTGAGCTTGCGCTCCTTCTTGTCGAAGAACACGATCTTGTAGGTCAGGTAGCGCGCCTTCTCGACGTAGATGTGGCGCTTGGCGTAGCCCGAGGTGGCGGGCTCCTTGGGCTTGGCTTCGATCACGAAGCAGTCCTTGTCCTGGACCTTGGCGTCCGCCAGCTTCGTGTAGGTGTAGGCCGAGAAGTTCTCGGTCCGCAGGTCCTCGTAGGTGAAGTCGGTCTGAGCGAAGCGGTTGGTCCGCTTGCTGGAGGCGATCTTCTTGACCTTCTTGAAGGCGGGCAGATAGATCCACTGGTCGTCGGAGCGGCCGCTCGCCTCGTGGGTCAGGAGCGTCAGCCCCGCGACGTTGGGCGGGGACATGAAGCGCAGGCGCGACTTGTCGTCGTCCCCCTCTCCCTGGAGGAAGATCATCTCCAGGCTGCGGCGCTGCTTCTTGCCGTCCTTGGTCACGAGGACCATGTCGACCACGCCGCGCTCGTCCTTGGCCCGGTGGTCCTTGTCGGTCCGCCGGACGATCTGCTCGGCGCTCTCCTGAGCGAGGACGGGCCCTGCGAGGCCAGCCAGAGCAATACAGGCGAAGAGGAAGGGGGAAGGGTGCTGCACGGAAACCTCCTGATCGATCGCGAGCGCGAAATCATAACGCCAAGAGTGGCTGACCACGTTTGACCCCGGGTGGGGGATCCGGTATATCGGGACGACGCTAAGCCGCGTTGATTCAACTACTAACGAGGGGCTTCCTTCGAGCATGGCCAAGCTGGAAATCCTGACCGGCAAGCGCAAAGGAGCGGTGATCGACCTCTCCGAGGGCGAGTTCGACATCGGGAACCGGAAGTCGGCGGCGATCTCTATCCGCGACCCCTGGATCTCCTACAACCACGCCAAGATCCACGGTCAAGGCGGGCGCTTCTTCATCGAAGACTTGGGCTCGAGCAACGGGACCTGGATCGACAGCAAGAAGATCGAGCGCCAGGAGCTGAGCGGCAAGACGCTCATCTACTTCGGCAAGACCAAGGCCCGCTTCGAAGGCGCCGAGGCCCCCGCCGCCGCCGCCGCTGGCGGCGACAAGCCCTGGTGGGACGAGGTGATCGACGGCGGCGCCGCGCCGCAGCAGGACGCTGGCACCCGCGCCCGCCTCAAGCGCCTCGAGGCCGAGCTGGCCGAGGAGCGCGGCATGCGCCGCGCCCTCGAGCGCTACTTCGACCTCCCCGAGGGCTCCCGGATCGGGGACGCCGCCAAGGCGGGCGAGCTCGAGAAGACCGTCGAGGAGCTGCGGACCAAGCTGCGCGAGGCCGAGTCGGGCGGCGGCGCCGAGGTCGAGGCCGCGGTCGCGAAGGCCACCGAGGAGCTGCGCCAGGACCACATGACCAAGATCGTCGAGCTCGAGGCCAAGGTCCAGCAGGCCGAGGGCCGGGCGGTCGACTTCGAGAACCGACTCAAGGACAAGACCGAGAACGCCAAGGCCGAGCTCGAGCGCGTACGCGAGTCCCTCGAGCAGGAGCTGACCGAGGCCCGCGAGGCCCTCGAGCAAGCGCGCGCCCAGGCCGCGGGCGAGGGCGACGCCGACGAGACCCTGAGCGCGGAGCGCGAGCGCGCGGCCAACCTCGAGAAGGAGCTGGGCGAGGCGCGCTCCAAGCTGCGCGACGCCGAGGAGCAGCTCTCGGCGACCAAGGCCGAGCTCGAGGAGGCCAAGGCGGCCCCCGCCGCCGGCGGGGAGGGCGGCGCAGAGGTCGAGACCCTCAAGAGCCAGCTCTGGGCCGCCGTCGAAGAGGCGACCAAGTGGAAGGAGGACGCGCGCCAGGCGCGCGACACCCTCGAGGAGGCGCAGGCCGAGGCCGACAAGGCCAAGGCCGAGCACGCCCAGATCGTCCAGGAGATCGACGAGATCTCGATGGAGCAGATCGAGATCGAGGAGGAGCTGAACCTCAAGATCGAGCTCCTGCGCAGCAAGCTCGCCGAGGCCAGCGGCCAGAGCGAGGACGAGATCAAGGCGCAGCTCGATCAGGACGTCGCCGCGGCCAACGCCGAGGAAGAGTAGCTCCTCAGCTCTCGCTCTCGCCCGCCCCCGCAGCGCCCGCCTGCTCTTCGTCGGCGGGCGCTTCGCCTTCGTGCGTCTGCTCGCTCTTCGCCCCTTCGCCCTCGGACTCCGCCGGCGGGTCGAAGAGCTCGGGGTCGGGGACCCAGCCCGGGTCTTCGATCCGCAGGCCGCGCTCGCGCAGATAGGCCAGCAGCGGCGCGAAGAAGAGCACCTCGCTCATGACCTTGATCACGACGCCATCCCGCCGATAGAGCAGGAGGGCCTGCGTCTCCCCGCGCGCCTCCAATAAGGTCTGCACGAGCGGGTGGCGCCCCTCGGCCCGGTTCGCGACCGCGAGGGCCACCAGGTCGCGCTCCCAGCAGAGCTGCCGGGTCACCCGCTTCGTCTCGCCCAGGATCACGGCCAGCAAGCGGCGATCGGTGATCGCGAGGAACTCGCCCCAGGTCGCGGGCATGGCGTCGAGGTCGATGTCCCCGCGGCAGCGCGCATAGCAGAGGGCCTGCAGCTGCTCGCCCTCCTTGAGCTCCACCCAGCGCGCCGCCCGAAAGACCTTGAGCCGCAGGAAGCCGATCTGCGCCACGGTCAGGATCACGGCCACCGCCGCGATCGAGCCCCCCGTCGCTGCCACCGGCTTGGCCATCACGAGCACGTGCTCGTAGAGGTCGAGCAGCCCCGGCGAGTTGCGCCAGAAGTCGGCCGCGAGCATCAGGGTCGCCGGCAAGGCACACACCGCCGCGATCAACCCCGCGAAGGCGAGGAAGTAGCGGAGCGCCTCCGCGCGCGGCGGAGGCCAGAAGAGCTCCACCCCGCGCGCCGCCGCCGCCGCGCTGAGGTCCGGATAGACGCGACGCGGGTCGCTCACCGCCACCCCCTCGCCCTGAATCCAGCGCAAGAAGGGCTCGCAAGCCCAGGGCGCGATCGTGAGCGTCTCCCCCGGCCCCTCAGGCCACTGCGGCCACTCGAGCGCCTCTCCCTCCGACTCGGCGTCGGCCTCGCCCTCCTCGGTCTCACCCTCGACCTCGGCCTCGCCCTCCTCGGTCTCGGTCTCGGACTTCTCGGTCTCGGTCTTCTCGGTCTCGGTCTTCTCGGTCTCGGTCTTCTCGGTCTCGGTCTTCTCGGTC
>CALDQK010000846.1 GCA_937911525.1 uncultured bacterium | reverse complement strand
CCAGCGGCGACGAGGGCAAGCGAGGCCGTTGGAATCGTGTCTGAAGGACCACTAGTTCCCCACGGGGATCGCCACTTTGGTGTCGATCGCCGCCGTGGCCAAGGATTCAGGCTCCCAGTGCGCGGAGCGGGTCTCGAGGCACGTGAGCGTCGACTCCTGTGACCGGCCTAGGGGCTCCGGGCCACGGGATAGACTGGTCCCGTGGCTCGTCTCTCGCACATCCTCGCGCTCCTGCTCCTCGTCCTCGGCGCCGCGCACCTCGCGCTCGGCCAGGACTACCAGGCGGGCGAGTGGCACCTCGAGCGCAAGCCGAGCAAGCGCCTCACGGCCACCCTGGAGGGAGAGATCCGCGCCCCCAAGGTCGAGGCCAAGGAGTGGATCCTGATCGCCGCGCGCGCTCCCGAGCACTCGCTCAGCGCGCCCCGGAAGCAGGGCTTCGCCACCCTGGTCGAGGGCGCGCGCCCGCGTCGGGCGCGGCGCACCCGCGAGCACTTCAGCCGGGAGCTCTTCCAGCTGCGCGGGGCGACCCTCCCCCAGGAGGCGCGCGGGATCCGCTATCGCCTCCGCTGCGAGGTCGACACCTTCGAGGTCCGCCTCGTCCCAGGCGCGCCGCCCGGGCCTGTGCGCACGCCGCGCAACGTGGACCGCTTCCTCCGCAGCACCTCGCTGCACGCGCTCAAGGACGCTCGCTTCCGCGGGTGGCTCGCGCGGGCCAAGCTCCAGCGCAAGGCGGGCGAGCGGGACCTGGCCTTCGCCTTTCGCGTGCTCGAGGCGATCCAGCGCGGCTTCCGCTATGCCTATCCGCCCAAGTCCCCCCAGCGCAGCTGCGGCGAGGTCGCGGCGGACAAGGCCTCGGACTGCGGCGGGCTGAGCGGGCTCGCCGTCGCGGCCCTGCGCGCCAACGAGATCCCCGCGCGCCTGCTCGTCGGCCGCTGGGTGACCCCCAACGAGGACGAGGACCAGCAGTTCCACGTCAAGTTCGAGTTCTTCGCCGAGGGGATCGGCTGGGTCCCCTGCGACGGCTCGGGCGCCGTGTCCTGGGAGGGCGGCGCGCGCGCGGCCTTCGGGATCTCGCGCGGCTCCTTCCTCGTGCTCCACACCGGCGCCGCCCTGCGCCTCGACAGCGTGCACTGGGGCAAGCAGGACGCCGACTTCCTCCAGGGCGTGGCCTGGTGGGTCTCGGGGGAGGGCTCGGTGGAGGGCAGCACCCACAGCGCGCGCTGGATCGTGCGCGAGCGGTCTTCTACTCGGTAGACGCGAAGCGCACCTCGTCCACGACTCCGTCCTTGCGCAGGAAGACCGAGAGCGAGGAGGAGATCACCGCGCCGCTCGGACCGGGCGCGGCGTGGGTCCAGAAGAGCATCCTCCGCCCGCGATCGTCGGGGCCGTCGACAATGGGCTTGCCCAGCTTCTCGAGCACCTCCTCGACCTGGGTCACGCCCTCTTGCAGCTCGCGCCAGCGAGTCAGGAAGGGGGGCGGGCCCGCGGGAGCCGCGGCGGCGGGCGGCGCGGTCGCGGGGCGGCCTCCTCCGCCGGCGCCCCCCTGCGCGACCAGGAAGGCGAGGGGGTCTTCGAGGGCCTCGCGCTTGGGGAAGCCCGCCTGGGCCGCCTGGGACACCTGCCCCAGCAGCTCCTCCAGCGCGTCACGGTGCGCCTGCGGCAGCAGGGCGAGCGGGTTGTAGGAGTAGGCGTTCGCCACGTTGTGCAGCTTGCTGCGCACGGTGAAGGTCCCCAGCAGCTCGCCCTGGGCGGGGTCGATCACGAAGGCGCGGTAGACGGCCGAGGCGTGCTCGTCGTGCATGGGGACCGCCATCGCGACGAAGCCGGGCCCGAGCCCGAACAGGAACCACAGGTAGGTCACCTGGGGCGGTGCGCCGAGGACGATGCTCTCGCTCAAGCCGAACACCAGCAGGGGCGCGGCGCGGCGCTTGGCCTCGGCCAGGAGCGCCTCGGCCTGCTGCTCGCGGCTGCCCGCCCGCGCCGGGAGGGGCGAGAGCCCCGCGGCCTGGGCGTGCTCGACGAGCGAGGCGCTCAGGTCACGCCAGTCGCTCGCGTAGTCCTGACCCGGCACGAGCTGCCCGGCGCTCACGCCAAAGCGAAAGTCCACCGGCGGCGCGAAGCAGGGCGCCTTCGCGCCCCATGCGCGCTGGCTGGCCGCTGGGCGGTAGCGCATGTCCGCGCCCGCAGCGCAGCCCGCGCTGAGCAGCGCCAGCGCGAGCAAGGTCACTAGCTGAAGTCGCCGCATGTCCGCCCTCCGTCAGGAGCCTAGAGCCCCACGCGATCGCGTCTAGGTGACGGAGGGTCCTACTCGCGGCGGGGCCCGCTCAGCTCGCGGAGGGAGCCTCGCTGAAGCGGTCGAGCTGGCGAGCGACCTCCTCGGCCGAACGCGGGCGCAGGCTGGGGTCGTGCTCGAGCAGCGAGAGGATCAGCGCCTCGAGCTCGGCGGGCAGCTCGGGGCGTAGCTCGCGCGGCGGGGTCGGCGGCTCGCCCGTGGCGATCTTGAGCAGCAGGCCCATCACGCTGGCGGCGACGTGCGGCTTGCGGCCGGTCACGAGCTCGTAGAGGCACACCCCGAGCGCGTAGAGGTCGCTGGCCGCGTCGGCCTCGCGGTTCTCGACCACCTCCGGCGAGAGGTAGGCCGCGGTGCCCACGATGTCCGAGCTGGCGGTCAGGCTGCGGTCTCCGCGCTCCTTGGCCAACCCCAGGTCCACCAGCGTCGCCTGGCCCTCGTCGTCCACGATCATGTTGGCGAGCTTCACGTCGCGGTGGACCACGCCCGCGGCGTGCAGCGCGGCCAGGCCGCGGGCGATCCCGGCGCAGATCCGCGCGGCGTCGTGGACCGGCGACAGGCCGTCCTCGAGCAGCTCCGCGCCTGAGCGGCCAGGGAGGTAGTCCGTCGCCAGGAAGAAGCGCCCCTGGTCGAAGCCGGTGTCGACGATCTTGACCAGGTGCGGCGCCTCGACGCTGTGCAGGAGCGCCACCTCCCGGAAGAAGCGCGCCAGCGCCAGGCCGTCGTCGTTGTTCTCCGGGTGGAGCATCTTCAACGCCACGTCGCGGCCGTCGTTGACGCGGCGCGCGCGGAACACGGCGCCGAAGCCGCCGCGCCCGAGGATCTCCAGCAAGTCGTAGCCGGCGAAGGAGGCGGGCAGGGCCACGCTCTCCTCGCGGAGCGAGAAGGCGCGGGTGCGCGGCGGCGGCGCGGTGAGGGCGCGCCGCACGGCGGCGATCTTGCCCCGCAGGACGGCCGCGCTGGTGGGGGTCAGCAGGCAGTCGTTGGCGCCCGCCTGCAGGACCTCGAGGATCGCCTCCTCGGGCGCCTCGGCCGGCAAGGTCAGCACCACCGGCATGGCCGACTCGTCCCAGTCCTCGCGCAGGGCCTTGCAGAGCGACACCCCGTCGAGGTCCAGTCCTTCGGCTCGGGCGCGGGCGATCAGGAGCTTGAACCCGTTGGCCCTCAGCCGCAGCAGGGTCCTCGAGCCCTCCTTGAAGCGCGTCACCTCGTGCCCGCACTCGGCGAGCTGGTCGGCGAGGCGAGCGCCTTGCTCGGGATCCGGTTCCAGCAGCGCGATCTGCACGCCCTAGCTTGAACCATGTGCTCCGCCGGCGCGACCCCTCGGGTGGGCTAGCCGGCCTGGACGCGCACGTGCTCCTCGTCGGGGCCGAGAGGTTCGAAGCGAGGGCGGAAGCGCTCGAGCACCTCGAGGTCGATCCAGAGCGAGTCGCGCGGGAGGTTGGCGCTCCGGGCCAGGACCCTCGCGCGCATCACCTCCTCGGGGGCGTCGAGGAAGTAGAGCACGTGCTCGCCCCCGACCCGCTCGACCCGCGCCCGCGCCGCGTCGCGCTCGCGGCGCTGCCAGAGGCCGAAGTCGATCACGACGTCGAGGCCGAGCTCGAGCAGGCGCTCGGCGTAGCTCCAGCAGAGCTCGGTCACGCGGTGGCGCAGGCCGTCGAACTCGTCCGGCGCGGGGGCGTAGGTGTAGAGGTGCGTCAGCCACTCGTCCTGGGTGAAGCGCACCGCCGGCAGCTCGAGCTCGAGCCGCCGCGCGAAGGTCGTCTTGCCCGACCCCGCGAAGCCGAACAACAAGTGCGCCCTCCCGCTCATGCCTCGAACTTGAGCCCCGGGCGGGTCCCTGTCAATCGCCCCCCCGTCGCCCGCCCACCAGCCCCAGGTAGAGCTGGGAGACGACGAAGGGCAGCGCGCCCCCGATCAGGGCCACGCTCCAGCCGGCGGCCCCAGGGTCGCTCAGGTGAAGCAAGCGGGTCAGCGGCGGGAAGGTCGCCGCCAGCGTGAGGAGCAGCGCGCAGGCGGCCATCGAGGCCCAGGCGTAGCCGTTGGTGGTCACCTCGTTGATCAGCAGGTTGCTCTTGGGCGAGCGCATGTTGAGCACGTGCAGCAGGCGAGCGAAGCAGAAGGCGAAGAAGGAGACCGTCAACGCGGCGGGGTCGCTCAGTCGCAGCACGAGGTGCGCGTAGGCGAAGGCGCTCGTGACGGAGGTCGCGATCAAGGCCCCGTAGGCGCCGACCACCGCCCAGTGCCGAGCGGTCACGATCGACTCCCGCGGGTCCCGGGGCGGGTGCTCGAGCACCCCCTCGCGCGCGCTGCTGACGGCCAGCGCCAAGGCGGGGAACACGTCGAACAAGAAGTTGATGAACAGGATCTGCAGGGGCAAGAGCGGCAGGGGCGCCGCGACCGCCGTGGCGGCCCCGACCGCCAGGATCTCGGCCAGGTTGCCCGAGAGCAGATAGAGGATCGCCTGGCGAATGTTGCTGAAGATCGTCCGCCCGGAGCGGATCGCCTCCACGATCGTCTCGAAGGCGTCGTCGCGGAGCACGATCGCGCCCGCCTCGCGCGCGACCTGGGTCCCGCGCTTGCCCATCGCGATCCCGACGTCGGCCTGGCGCAGCGCCGGGCCGTCGTTGACGCCGTCGCCGGTCATGGCGACCACCTCGCCCGCCGCTTGGTAGGCCGCCACCAGCTGCAGCTTCTGCTCGGGCGTGACCCGCGCGAAGAGCCCCCCGCGGCGGGCCGCCTCCTCGGCGCCTCGCTCCTCCAGCTCGCGGCCCGTGATCACCTGCAGCGCTTCGCCCCCCTCGCCCCGCAGCCCGAGCGAGCCCGCCACCGCCGCCGCCGTCGCGGGCTGGTCGCCGGTGACGAGGAGGACGCGGATCCCCGCTCGCCGACAGGCTCGGAGGGCCTCACCCACCTTGGTCCGGGGGGGGTCGTGCAGGCCAACCAGGCCGACCAGGCACAGGTCCTGGTAGGGGCGGCCGTCGTCCTCGGCCTCCTTGCGAGCCAGGGCCAAGACTCGCAGCCCCTCGCCCGCCAAGGCCTCGTTCTCCTCTAGCCAGCGCGCCCGGCCCGCCTCGTCGAGGGGCGCCTCGCCGCCCTGCGGAGTCGCGACGCGGCTGCAGGCCGCCAGGACGGCCTCGGGCGCCCCCTTGACCGCGACCAGGGGGAGCGCGTCCTCCTGCTGGTGGTAGGTGGCCATCAGCTTGGTCTCGGCCGAGAAGCTCTCTTCCCGCAGCTCGGGCAGGGTCAGCAGCAGCGCCTCCCGCTCGATCCCTGCGCGCGCGCCCGCCTCGAGCAGGGCGACCTCCATGGGGTCTGGGCTGCCGAGCTCCTGCACCAGCGAGGCGTTGCTGCAGAGGGCTCCCAGCCGCAGCAGCTCTCGCGCGAGCGGCTCGTCGAGGGCGTCCGCGAGGGAGCGCTCG
>CALDQK010000845.1 GCA_937911525.1 uncultured bacterium | reverse complement strand
GCCCGCCGGCTCGAGCTGGCTCACCCGCGCGCCCGCCTCGTGCGGCGCCGCCTCGAGCTGGACGCCCTCGCGGGGCGCCTGGCGCGCGCGGCGCAGGAGACGCTGCCCCCGCGCGCCCGCGCCCTCGACGAGCGCGAGCGCCGCCTGCGCGCCGCCGACCCCGCCCCGCGCGTGGCCGAGGCGCGCCAGCGCGTCGAGCGCGCCCAGCTCCGCCTCGAGCGCGCCCTCGCGGCTCGGCTGCGCCAGGAGGGCGAGCGTCTGGCCGGGGCCGCCGCGCGCCTCGAGGGCCTCTCACCGCTCAAGGTCCTGGCGCGCGGCTACTCGCTGACCCGCGACGCCGAGGGGCATGTGGTGACGGACGCCGGCCAGCTCGCGGTCGGCGACGAGGTCGAGACGCGCCTGGCGCAGGGGCGGATCCGCGCGCAGGTGACCGAGGTCGACCCGGCCTGAGCCTGCTATGACGGGCGCCCCGGAGGTGTCCCGTGTCCGAGACCAGCGTGCTCTTCGTGTGCCTGGGCAACATTTGCCGCTCGCCCCTGGCCGAGGGCGTGTTCCTGCACCTGCTCGCCGAGCGCGGCCTGAGCGAGCGCTACCGCGTCGACTCGGCCGGGACCTCGGCCTACCACGCGGGCGAGCAGGCCGACGAGCGCTCGATCGCGGTCGGCCGCAAGCACGGGGTCGCGGTCCCGAGCATTTCGCGCAAGCTCGTCCCCGAGGACTACGAGCGCTTCGACTGGATCGTCGCCATGGACGGCCAGAACCTGACCAACATGAAGCGCGACTGCCCGCCGGCTCACACCGGCAAGCTGGTCAAAATGCGTGACTACGACCCCCAGGGCAAAGGCGACGTGCCCGACCCCTACTACGGCGGCCCGCGCGGCTTCGACGACGTCTACGAGATGGTCTATCGCTGCTGCGAGCGCTTCCTCGACGAACTCGAGGGCCGCGCTTGAGCCGCGCTCAGCTCGTCAGCGCCGCCCTGAGCGAGGCCCTCGGCGAGCCGCTCGAGGTCACCCTCCGCGGCGCCGGCGGCGGCTGTATCAACTCGGCCGCGATCGCCGAGGCGGGCGGGCGGACCTGGTTCCTCAAGTGGAACGAGCGACCGCTCCCGCGCCAGTTCGAGGCCGAGGCCCGCGGGCTCGAGGCCATGCGCGCCGCCGAGAGCGGGCTCGTGATCCCCGCCGTGATCGCGCGCTCGGACGCCGGCCCGGGCCAGTCCTTCCTGCTGATCGAGCACCTCCCGCCGGGCGCGCGTCAGCCCGGCTTCGACGAGGCGCTGGGGCGCGGGCTGGCGCAGCTGCACCGCGCCAGCGCGGCGGAGGGCTTCGGCTTCTTCCTCGACGGCTACTGCGGCGCGACGCCGCAGCCCAACGGCTGGCTGAGCGACTGGGTCGAGTTCTACCGCGAGCGCCGGCTCGGGCATCAGCTGCGCCTGGCCGAGCAGCGCGGGATCGGGCGCGAGCTGCTGCGCGACGGCGAGCGCCTGCTCGAGCGCTTGCCGGAGCTGCTCGGCCCGCCCGAGCCCTCGGCCCTGATCCACGGTGACCTTTGGAGCGGCAACTTGCACGTGGCGCCCGACGGCCGCCCGAGCCTGATCGACCCCGCCGCCTACTACGGCCACCGCGAGGCCGAGCTGGGCATGATGGTCCTCTTCGGCGGCTTCTCGCAGCGCGTGTTCGCCGCCTACGAGGAGGCCTACCCGCTGGCCCCCGGCTGGCGCGAGCGCCTGGACCTCTACACGCTCTACCACGTGCTGAATCACTACAACCTGTTCGGCGGCGGCTACGGGAGCCAGGCCCACGGCCTGATCCGGGGCTACCTCTAGCCGCGCTCCTGGCAGGTCGGGCACCAGTAGGTCGAGCGGGGCGGGTCGCCCAGCAAGGCGCGCTCGATCGGGGTCTCGCAGCGGAAGCAGGGCAGGCCGCCGCGCCCATAGACGTGATAGCGCGCCTCGCCCGGGCGGCGGGGCCGCTCGCCGGCGACCTCGCCGCGGGTCACCCGCGGCGGGGCGGGGGCGTTGGCGCGGATCAGGCGGGCGCCCTCGGCGAAGAGGGCGCGCAGGTCGGCGTCGGAGACCTCTCCCAGGGGAGCGCGCGGATCCCAGCCGCAGAGGAAGAGCACCTCGGACTTGAAAACGTTGCCGAGGCCGGCCGCGATCCACTGGTCGAGGAGCACGTCCAGGAGCTGGCGCGCGGGCGAGGTCGCGCGGGCCCGCGCGACGAGGGCGTCAGGGTCGACGGGGAGGAGCAGGTCGGGGCCGACGCGCTCGAGGGCCACGAACCAGCGCGCGGGGTGGCGGGCGACCTCGACCTCCTTGGCGGCGAAGCACACCAGCACGTCGGCCTCGGTCTCGAGCACGAGGCTGGCCTGCCAGCGGGGGCGCTTCCAGGGCTTGCCGGGGCTGTAGCGGTGCCACTTGCCTTTCATTCCGAGGTGGACCCGCAGCCCGTAGCCGCCCTCGGTGTCGAGGAGGAGGTGCTTGCCCTGGGTGGCGACGCTCGCGACGACGTCGCCGCAGAGGTCCTCGACCAGGCGCTCGCCGCGGGTGCGGACCGAGCTCAGCCGGCGCCCCGCGAGGCGCGGGCGCAGCGCCTGCGCGGCCTGGATCACGCTGTCGCCTTCGGGCATAGGGGGAGCCTACCCCGCGCTCGGCGTCGCTAGGAGGGGCGTGTGATCCGCGCCGACTCCTCGAGGGGGCGCAGGCTCTGGCCGAGGCGCAGGGCCAGCTCGCGGTCCTTGGCGTCGCTGAGGAGCACCGTGAAGGAGGCCCGCTCGCGGGCGAAGGCGCGCTGCCCCTGGACCACGACCTGGCGCGGGGCGACGGGCTCGTTCCCCTGGGGGGCGATCACGAGTGTGTAGCCCGAGAGCGAGCCGCGCTCGAGCTTCAGGACCTCGGTCTGGCTGGCGAGGCTCGGCGGGAGCGCGGCCAGGTGGCGCGCGACCTCGGCTTCGACCGGGAAGCGGCCCTCGCCGCGGCGAGCGCTGACGTGGACCGTGATCCGGTCGTCGTAGAACACCTCGTGCCCGTCCTCGTCCCAGCGGGCGCGCAGCCAGCCGGGCAGGGCCAGGTTCCACTCGCCGACCTGGCGGCGGATCCAGCCCTCGCGGTAGCCGCCTCGAAAGCGGGCGCTCGCGGAGTCAGGCGCCGGACGGGGCGGGAGCTCGCGCCCGGTCAGCTCGGCGAGGCGCTCCAGCTCGGCCCAGGGGACCGGCGCGTGAGGGTCGAGGCGGAGGGCGGCGGCGAAGCACTCGTAGGCGCGCTCGCGGACCTCGACCTGCTCCGGCGCGTCGGGCGAGTCGAGGGGACGCCAGATCACGTCGCAGGTGCAGAGCACTCGACCCAGCTGGACCCAGTCGAAGGCGTCGGGCTCGGCGCGCCACCAGAGGAAGGCCTCCCGCGCGGCTCGCGGGAGGGGCTCGCTGACCTCGGGCCTGTGCAGCGCGCGGCGGAGGGCCTCGCGGGTGGAGCGGATCCAGCCGGCGCTCTTGAAGCCGGTCGGGGTCGCGACCATGCCGGGCGGCACGCTGGCGGGGCCCTCACCCAGGCTCAGGCCGACCGAGAGCCCCGTCAGGGCCAGGTCGGGGTCCCACAGCGCGTGGGCGTAGCGGAGGAAGGCCCGCTCGAGCCGGGCGCGGTCGCGCTCCCGGTAGTGGTCGGTGCCGTCCTCGACGTGCTCCCAGCCCTTGGGTAGGACCTCGCCCAGGGCGTCGAAGAGGCGCACGACCTGCTCGTGGTAGCCCGGGCCCCAGGCCCCGCTGCGCGCCTGGATCAGGAGCAGGCCCTCGCGCAGGGTCAGCTCGACGGGGTCCGCCGCGCCGACCTCGATCCAGGCGGTGGGGACGCGACCTGCCAGGCGGGGGAGGAGGAAGCGATCGTGCGGCAAGCGGGCGCGGAACGAGGCGAGGAGCTCTTCCCAGCTCGACTCGACCTCCGCTCGACCCACGACGTTCAACACGAGGCGCGCTCTCCTTCTTCTGGAGGATTAACGGAGCCGACCCGCTCGCGCCAGCGGAACCCGGGAGGCCCAGACGGCCTCGCCCTTTCGCCCCTCCGGCCCCTCCACTATCCTCGCCCTCATGGCAGCGCCCGCGACTCCTCCTTCCAAGCCAACATCCGGGTCCCCGGCGTCTGCCGGAGCGTCTCAGCGCGCGCCTGGGACCAAGCGCCTGGAGCTCGACCCGAGTCTGCCGCTCTCCCAGGGCCTCGAGAAGGCCATGGAGGGCGTGACGCGCTACGCGCAGGAGTGGGCCGCCAAGGCGAACGAGGACCCCGAGCCCGCGGTCCACAACTTCCGCAAGTCGATCCGCCGCGCGCGCGCCCTGCTGAAGCTGATGCGCGACCAGCTGGGTCGGCCCCGCTACGAGGAGCTGGTCGAGGACCTGCGCGGCGCAATGCGCGAGACCTCCGCCGCCCGCGACGCCGACGTGATGGTCAGGCTGGTGGCGGCCTATCCGCGCAAGCCCAAGACGGCCGCCGCCCTCGACGCGCTGCAAGCCCTGCTCGAGGAGCAGCGCCGCGCGGTCCACTCCAAGGGCCGCCTGGCCCGCGCCCTGGCCGAGGGCGCCGAGTCGCTGGAGGAGATCCCGGCCCGCTTCGGCCAGTCGCTGCCCGAGGGCATGCACCGCGGCGGCCTCTTCGCCTCGCTCGAGGCCGGCCACCGCCGCGCCCGCAAGGCCTACCGCAAGGCCCAGGGCGGCGAGAGCGACGACGACTTCCACGACTGGCGCAAGCGGGTCAAGGAGCTGCGCTACCAGCTCGAGCTGCTGCTCCCCCTGACGGGCAAGACCAAGGAGCACGGCCGCCTGGCCGAGCTCGCCGAGGAGCTGGGCGCGATCACCGACCTCGTCGTGATGCGCGACTGCGTGCTCGCCCACCGCGAGCGCCTCGAGGAGACCCAGCCCGCTCCGCTGCTCAAGAAGCTCGAGAAGAAGATCGACAAGCAGCAGCGCCTCCGCTACGCCGAGGCCGAGGACCTGTTCGGCCTCAAGCCGCGCGTGTTCGCGCGCCGGATCCTGGCGGGCGTCGAGCGCGCGAGCGCGTCCGGCCGCATTCTGAGCCCCAAGGAGTAGCTCGCTACTCCGCATCGGCGCGGTAGATCTCGCTGCGCGTGTCGCGCGGCAGGTTCCAGCCCGCGGGGTCGGGCTCGCGCAACGAGCCCAGGTTCAGGTCGCTGATCACGAGCTGCTCGTGGATCGTCAGGTCGGCGAGGCGCTCCCCGTTGGGGTCGCAGAAGTAGCCGCCGCCGAAGAAGCCCTGGCCCCAGGGCAGCTCGCTGCCGTAGCGGTTGCTCCCGCCGACGAACACCCGGTGCCGGCAGGCGTCGACGGGGAACTCGAGCTTCCACATGCGGCGCGACTTCTGCCCGAAGGTCACGGCGGGGCAGAGGATCAGCTCGGCGCCGTTGCGGGCCAGGGCGGACAGCACGCCCTCGAAGTGGCGGTCGTAGCAGATCGCGACCCCGACCTTGCCGAGGCGGGTCTGAAACACGGGGAAGTAGGGGTTGCGCGAGACGTTCTTCTCGCCGGCCCAGGCCTGCCCGTCGCTCTGCTCGTAGTAGAAGCCCTCGGCGAACACGCCCTGCTCGTTCTCGCCGTGGGGGATGTGCGTCTTGCGGTAGCAGCCGAGCAGCTCGCCCGTGCTGTCGACGACCAGCGCCGTGTTGAAGCGGCGCCCCGTGGCGGGGTCGAGCTCGTAGATCGGCGCGATCAGGACGAGCTCCAGCTCGCGCGCGGCGGCCTGGATCTCGCGAGCGGTGGGGCCCTCGCGCGCGTCCTCGGCCAGGTCGCGCCACACCGGGTCCTGGGTGAGCGCGAAGTAGGGGCCGGTGAAGAGCTCGCCGAAGCAGACGAGCTGCGCGCCCGCCTCCTTGGCCTTGGCGGCCAGGCCGATGTGGTGCTTCACGTTGGCGGCGCGCAGCGCCTCGAGCTGGTCGCCGATCTCGTCGATCCGCTCCAAGGCCGGCAGCGGGTAGACGTTCACGGTCTGGGTCAGAGCCGCGCGCACGGTCCGTTCTTCGCTCAAGCGTCCTCCTCCTGGGCCAGCCCGAGCGCGACCTCGAGCAAGACCGAGACCCCGGCGGCGCACTGCTCAGGGGTCGAGAGCTCGCGGGGGTTGTGGCTGATTCCCTCGTTCTCGCCCGGCACGAAGATCATGGCGGAGGGACAGATCGAGGCCATCTCCTGGGCGTCGTGGCCAGCGCCCGAGACGAGGCGCTCGTAGCGCAGGCCCGCCTGGTCCGCGGCGCTCGCGATCCGCTCCTGCAGGCGCTCGTCGAAGCGGACGGTCGCGGTGCGAGCGGTCTGGCGGCTCTCGAGCGCGACCTTCTCCTCGGCCGCGACGCGCTCGACGAAGGCGCTGATGTGCGCCTCGGCGGCCTCGAGGGCCGCGTCGTCGGGGCTGCGCAGATCGACCGTCATGTCGCAGCGACCCGGGATCACGTTGACCAGCCCCGGGTGCGGGCGCAGCACCCCCACGGTCCCGCGCAGGTCACGGAATTCGCCGCTGGTCGCCATGCGGCGCACCTCGACCGCGATCTGGGCCGCGACCAGGCCGGCGTCGCAGCGCAGCTCGGTCGGCGTGGTGCCCGCGTGCGCCGACTTGCCCGTGAGCTGCAGCTCGCGCCAGCTGATCGCCTGGACGCCGGTCACGACGCCCAGCTCCAGCCCGCGGGCGGCGAGGGTCGGCCCCTGCTCGATATGCACCTCGAGGTAGGCGTGGGGGGGGTCGAGGAGCTCGGGCGCTTCGCCGAGGAACCCGATCGCCTCCAGCGCTTCGCGGACCGAGACCCCGCCGCGATCGATCAGGGCGTAGGCCTGCTCGAGCGGGATTCGGCCCGTGGCGACCGCGCTGCCGAGCATGTCGGTCCCGAAGCGGGCGCCCTCCTCCTCGCTGAAGAAGGCGACCTCGATCGGCCGCACGGTCTCGACCCCGGCCTCGTCGAGGGCGCGGATCACCTCCAACCCGCCCAGCACGCCCAGGCAGCCGTCGAAGATCCCCGCGGTCGCGACCGAGTCGATATGGCTCCCGATCAGGACCGGCGCGAGCTCGGGGCGCAGGCCGCGACGGTGGGCGTAGACGTTGCCGATCCGGTCCACGCGCACGGCGAGGTCGAGCGCGCGCATTTGGTCGACCACCCAGCGGCGCCCCGCGGCCTCGGGCGGGGTCAGGGCCAGGCGACGCACGCCCATGAGGCCGCTCTGCTCGTCGCGATAGGCCCCGATCCGGCCCAGCTCCTGGAGCGAGGCGTAGAGGCGCTCGGCGTCGATCCGGGGCGGGCTCAGTCCAGGAGCTCCTGCAGCCGCAGCCAGAGATTGCGGACCTTGGCCGCCGCGAGGACGGCCATCAGCGCGTAGGTCCGCTTGTTGGCCTGGCGCGCGATCGCGCTCTGGAAGCGGACGAGCAGCTCCTGCTCGACGCCGGCCGGCGCGGCGGCCAGGTCGTGAAGCAGGAGCGCGTCCGCGCTCGGGCCGAAGGCCTCGCTCGTGAGCGGGGTCGCGTGGCGCCAGAGGACTGCGTGGGCGCCCTCGAGCGCGGCGGGGTCGTGGCTGCGCACGACCTCGAGCCCGCAGCGCGCGAAGAGCGCCGCGCGAG
>CALDQK010000844.1 GCA_937911525.1 uncultured bacterium | reverse complement strand
CTCGGCGCGCTGCTAGATCAGCGCCCGCGAGCAGCCGGCGGCCCTCGCAGCCTCCGCCACGCTCGAGGCCCCGCGGAGAGCCTCTCGGAGCTGGTAGTTCGTCGTGTTCCTGGCCACCCGGCCAGCGTAGCCCTAGGGCCTGACCAGGCCTGACAGGGGGGGAGGAACGGACAAAGTGTCAGAGCGCGCGCCGGGGCGCAATTGCCCTGGGGGTCCTCGGTCTTACGTCTTAGGGGGTAGGGGGTATCTGGGGCCCCCTTCCTACCAGAGGTCGCTCCGATCTCTCCTTGCCCACCTAGGGACGAGGTCGCGCGGCGAGTCCGGGTCGCGGCGCGCGTACCCACCGCCTGGTTTGACGCTCGCGCCCATGCGGCAGACGGGGCAGATCAGCTCGGGCATTCCGGGAGCGGCGTCGGGATAGCGGTTCATCGAGGTGACCTTGCCCACTCCTTCGAGGCACCGCGGGCAGTAGGGCCCAGCACCCCAGGCCAGCCAGTCCTCCTCGAGCCGGTAGTGATCCGCGGCCCTCAAGGCCTTGCTGGTGAAGAGCAGCCGGCGAGACCAGCGCCAGGCGTCGGTCGGGATCTTCGCAAGAGCGTTCAGCGCGTCGGTGATCACTGGCCAGCCTCGTTCAGCTCCTGCAGCCCTGCGATGTCCGCTTCGCGCTCGGCAAGGAGCGCCTGCAGGTCCTCGTCGTCTCGTGGCGCCCTGCGCAGGACCGTCGTGTGTTCGCCTTCGCCATGGAGGTGGCCGAGCCGGACGCGCGCCGTCACGTCGTAGAGCCCCGCCCACGAATGGTTGCACATGACGAGGAGCTCTTGTTCGGCTTCAATGACCTCGCCCTCAAGGACGCGCGCCGCGGCGCGCACAAGCTGGAGCAGGCCTCGCGAGTGATCAGCCGTCGCAGGCTGAGTTCCGAGCGGTGTCGGCTCGGCGTGCTGGCGCAGCCACTCGGCCAGCACGAGGTCAGGGGCGAGCTGGACAGCCGCTGAGGCCAGCGCGGTGAGGCTCTCGGCTTCCGTGGGCGGATCGCTGAGGAGCAGGCGGAGTGCCTCGCGGATGGTTCGGTCGCTCATGCTGCGATGGAAGCAGATGCCGCCGACAAGCGGAGGGAGCGACAACTGGGGCAGGTTGGGGCAGGTCCGGGGCAGGTCGAAACGAGCAACCTGCCCCAGCGGAACCCCCTGTCTCGGCTCGACCTATGGCCTACAAGTAGTAGTCTGGGCAGTTGGGGCAGTTGTGTGTGTGTAGGGCCTCAGCTTTCCGAACGTGAGAGCCCACCCAGCGCCACCCTGTCTCCAGCTGGCAACGCACCTTCCCGAATGGCACGCATCCACCAGCGCATCCATTGGCCTGAGCTAAGGTGACTTCAGGTGACGGCAGGCTGAAACGCACCCAGGCGCAAACCCCTGCCTTGACTCGCGAATGGTGCCACGCGACGTCTCGTGAGGTGAGACGGGAGCCGTTGGTAAGGAAGAGGTCACGAGTTCGAATCTCGTCAGCAGCTCTGAACGGCCTGCTCGGATCTTCCGACAGGCCGTTATTCGTTGGTTGATCCATTCGTTGGTTCTTCTATTCGTTGGTTCTTCCGCTCTCCGCCGGACGGACCTCCTTGCGCTAGCCGCCCGCCGCTGACACCCTGAGCCTGCGCGCCGCGATCACCTACGCACCGGGGGTCGGGGGGACCGTGCCAGAGTTCGCTCAGCCTGGGCTCAGAGCCCGAGAGCTTGGAGTTCCGGCTTCCTTTGCTTGCGAGGGGACTGCCAATCAGGGGATAGGCAGCCCGGTGGAGGACGAGCCCGCGTCCTTCCAGCTCCTCGCAGACGCTCCGCCGCCGCCGCGCCAGCCCGTCGAGCTGGGCATGGACCTCGACCTGCGCGCGCGGATCCGCCAGGCGCTGGTCTGTCCCTACTGCCGGGACGAGGTGGAGCGCGGCGCCGAGAGCGTGGGCTGCGTCCGGGACGGCTGCGGCGCGATCTATCACAGTGAGTGCTGGGAGGAGTGCAGCGCCGATCACGGCAGCTGCGCGGTGTTCGGCTGCTCCTCGCAGCGAGCCGCCCCGCTCAGCTCGGCGGGCTACCTGCTGCGCTTGCTGCGTCTGCTGGCCGCCGCCCTCCTCCTGCCTCCGCGGCTGGTGGCGGCGGTCGAGGAGCGGGACGGCGGGGAGGGCCTGGGCCAGCAGATCGCCCGCCTCAGCTCGACGGCCTTCCCCTCCCTCGACCCCAGCGACGACGGCTTCCTCAAGCTGGCCGCCTACCTGACCACCTCCTGCATGCTCGCGTTCGCGGGGATCCCGCTGCTGGAGGGGATCCTGCCTCCGGGCTTCCCCTCCGCGATGGTGGTGCTCGCGATCCCGCCCCTCGTGCTCCTGGGGACCCTGATCCTCCCGGGCCTGGTGGCAGGGGCCCTGATCAGCGCCTTCTGCCTGGCCCGCGCCCTGGTCCTCGGCCTGAAGGGGGAGCGAGCGGCCCTCGAGCGCGGGGGTGGAGGCACTGTAAAAGCGCTCAAGTGAGCCAGGATTGGCCGGGGTGGACCGGCCCTCGGGCTGGCTAGACTCGCGCCGTGAAGACCCAGCGCGAGGCGATCCTGCGGGGACCTCTGGACGCGCCCCTGTTCGGGCTCGCCCTGCCCCTCTTCGCCGGCTACCTGTTCCAGATGGGCTTCAACTACGTCGACACGTGGTTCGTCGGTCGCCTGGGGCCCGACGCCCTGGCCGGCGTCCTGGCGACGATGTTCGTCGTGTGGAGCCTGTTCTCCCTGGCCGAGATCGTGACGGTCGGGGTCCTGGCCCGGGTCGCGCACGCGGTCGGCGCCGAGGACCCGCGCGAGGCCGGCGCCGTCGTGACCACGGGCGTGGCCCTGGCCGCGGTGCTGGCCCTGGTGATCCCCGCCGGCGGCCTCCTGGCCCTGCCGCGCCTCGTCGCCTGGATGGGCCTCGAGCCCGAGCCCGCCCGCCTGGCCCAGCTCTACCTGCGCGTGCTCTTGCTCGGCTACCCGACCCTGATCGGCTTCTTCCTGCTGGAGTCCGTGTTCCGCGGCGCCGGCGACACGCGCACGCCCATGGTCGTGCTCAGCTCCTGCTTCCTGCTCAACGGCGTCCTGGACCGGGTGCTGATCTTCGGCCTCGGCCCGATCCCGGCGCTCGGGGTCGAGGGCGCCGCGCTCGCGACCGTCTGCTCGCGCGGGCTGGGCTGCCTGGCCCTGCTGGTCCTCCTGCTCCGCTCCCGCGAACGCCTCGGGGTCACCTTGCCGGGGGTCGGCTGGTGGAGCTCCGAGCGGGCGACGCGCCTGGTGCGGATCGGCGCCCCCGCGAGCGCCGCCGGCCTGACCTTCTGCCTGATCTACCTGGCCCTGCTGCGGATCACGGCCGGCTTCGGGACGCCAGCCGTGGCGGCGCTGGGCCTCGGGATCCGCCTCGAGGGGCTCGGCTTCTTCGTGCTGGTCTCCCTCGGCCGCGCGGCCGCCACGATCGCGGGTCAGAACCTGGGGGCGGGCCAGCCGGAGCGCGCCCGCGCCGCCGCGCGCCGGGCCGTGCGGTGGGGCGTGCTGGTGATGCTCCCCTTCGGCCTGCTGCTCTTCGCGATCCCCGAGCGGGTCGCGGCGATCTTCACCGAGGACCCCGCCGTGATCGAGGCGGCTGCCCTCTACCTGCGCGTCGTGTCCTGGACGATGCTGCCCTTCGCGAGCGAGGTCGTCCTCGACAACGTGGCCTCGGGCCTCGGCGACACCCTGCCCGCGATGCTGATCGAGGTGATCGGGACCGCCCTGCGAGTCCCGCTGGCGCTGCTCCTGCTCCAGAGCGGACAGGGCTACAGCGCCGTGTGGTGGTGCATTGCCCTCACGCTGCTGCTCAAGGCCGTCGCCTTCGAGCTGTGGTTCGCGCGCCGCAGCTGGGAGCCTAGTTGCTCCGCAGGCTGAGGCGCGGCTCGCTGAGCTTGTAGACCTCGCGGAACACGCGCAGGCCCGCCTGCGCGGCGGCCCGCGGGTCCTCGCCCAGGTCGAGGGTGAAGAACTCGCCGCTGAGGCGATCCGGGAAGGCAGCGTCGGCGCGCTCCGTCTCCGCGGCGGAGAGCTTGGGCGCCGTCAGGAGCAGGGGTTGCCCTGCGCCGCCCGCGAACTGCACCCGACGCCCCGAGCTCAGGTCCTCGAGCGTCAGGAGCCCGTCGCTCCGCTCGCGCAGCTGGGTCAGGGCCTGGGTCAGCTCCTCCTCGCCCACGGCGCTCGGCGTCGGGCCAGCGCTCGGCAGGCTGCTGGGCGCGCCGCTGGGGCGCGGGGTCGCGCTCGGAGCCCCGCTCGAGCTCGGGCCGGCCAGGTAGGCGCCGCCGAGCAGGAAGGCCGCCCCGACCATGCAGCCGAAGCCCTTCCCGAAGCTCTGCGGGGGATCCTCCTGAGTCGGGACCAGGCGGAACACGCTGAAGAAGGCGCGGGTCCCAGGCCGCGTCATGAACACCAGGAGCGCCACGTCGAGGAGCGCGACCGGGCTGAAGAGCATCGCGGGGTGGACCGGGATCAGGTCCGTGTAGAGCTGCGGCGCCAAGAGGAGGTAGATGCGCGCCGCCTCGATCACGAGCTGGATCCGGGCGGTGGCGACGATCGCGCGGTGGACGTCGGGGCTGCCGGCCGCGCAGCCGTTCACGAGCCGCAGATACTTGAAGGGGAAGTAGATCGAGAGGACGAGGAAGGCCAACACGGCGTGCAGCGCGAGGAAGCTGACGACCTCGACCAGCTCACGCCCGCGCGCGATATCCGCCTCGAGGCGCTCCTTGGAGAGCTCGCCCTCGACCTCGATCCCGCGCGCTGCCAGCAGGCGATTCACGGTCTGGGGGTTGTCGAGCACCTCCTGGAAGGCCGGGTGTTCCTGGGCCGCGTCCACCTGCCGCTTGAAGTCCTGGGTCGCGCTGAGGGCCTTGAGCCCCATGCCCAGGTTGGCCACGGCGCTCCAGCAGCTGAGGGCCATGGCGACCAGGAGCAGGATCTGCACGTAGAACACCACCTTGGGCGTCTGACCCGGAGACTCCTCGGGCCGCGTGAAGTGGACCTCGTCGGGGCCGTCCTGCTTGGCTGCGAATCCGCTGATCGACATGTCGAACCGCCTTCTAGCGGCGGACTATAGCCACGCCCGCGAGCGGCCCGAATCGCGACCGCGAAGGGCTAGAGCGCGAACGAACGCAGGGGAGCGTCGGCGCTCGCTACAACCACTTCCGCTTGCGGAAGTAGAGGGTCATGCCGAGCGCGATCCCGAACATCAGCGCCCACAGGACGGGGTAGCTCCACTCGTAGTGCAGCTCCGGCATGTGGTCGAAGTTCATGCCGTAGACGCCGGCCAGGAAGGTCAGCGGGAGCATGATCGTCGAGATCAGGGTCAGGACCTTCATGATCTCGTTCATGCGGTGGGCCGAGAGCGAGTGGTAGGCGTCGAACACCGCGTTCAGCTCGTCCCGCTCGTTCTCGAGCGCCTCCGTCAGCGAGGCGAGGTGCTCGTGGACGTCGCGGAAGAAGGGCTTGGCCTCCTCGGGGACCTCGTCGTAGGCGGCGCGCGCCAGCCCGCTCACCACGTTGCGCTGCGCGGCCACCAGCCGGCGCAGGCGGTGGAGCGAGCCCTTGAGCTCGACGATCCGGGCCAGGCGGTCCTCGCCGGCGAGCACGTCGGCCTCGAGGCGGTCGACCTCGTTCATGTAGCGATCGGCGAGGGGCAGGAAGCCGTCCGCGATCCGGTCCAGGATCGCGTGGGCCAGGAAGGAGGCCCCGCCCTTGAGCCGCCGCGGGGCCTTGGAGAGCGCCTCACGGACCCGGTCCAGCTGAGGGATCCCGCCCGTGTGGTGCGTCACCACGAAGTTGGGGCCCAAGAAGAGGTCGAGCTCCTCAGTGCGAATGTCCTCCAGGCGCCGGTCGTCGGCGAGGGCGCGCACGATCAGGTAGAGGTAGGCGTCGTAGTCCTCGACCTTGGGTCGGTGGCGCTCCTTGTAGACGTCCTCGATCGCGAGGGGGTGGAAGCCGAACACCTCCTTGAGCAGCTCGTCGGAGGTCTCCGAGCGCCCCTCGAGGTCGGCCCACACTACGACCCCCTCCTGGTCGAGGGCCTCCTTGGCCGCCTCGACGCCCGCGAGCTCGCTGGGCCCGCGCTGGGGGTGATAGGCCAACAGCCAGGGCACGCGGCGAGCGCTACTCGCTGGCCGAGGCCCGGCCGAGGTCCCAGACCTGGACCGGAGTGTGGATCGTGAACACCTCGCCGGCGCTGTCCTTCAGCTCGAGCTCGCCGATGAAGGCGGCGCGCCCCTCGCGGCGGTCGACGGCGACCGGGAGCGAGGCGCGCCAGCGCTGGCCCGCGCGCGGGGCCTCCACGCGCTTCCACTCGGACTTGGTGAAGTCGCGGCCCGCGACGTGGCTGCCCCAGAGGCGCACGCGCTCGATCCGCTTGGGCT
This sequence comes from uncultured bacterium, assembly GCA_937911525.1. Taxonomy (GTDB): domain Bacteria; phylum Planctomycetota; class J058; order J058; family J058; genus NORP233. The sequence goes on along the minus strand of CALDQK010000844.1, from coordinate 6,271 downwards.
GGCGCAGGGCGCGGAAGGAGGCGGCCCTGTCGCCCGGCAGGATCGTCATCTTGACCTCGGGCAGGTCCGGGGTCCGCTTGGTCACGAAGTCGAAGAAGCCCGCCGCCGCGCCGAGCACGCTCAGGCCGGCGCCGTGGCCGGCGCCGGGAACGTAGTGGCAGTAGACGTCGCCCGGCAGCTCGTGGGCGTAGACGTGGATCGACTCCAGCGGCCAGTAGGTGTCGTTCGTGCCGATCATGGCCATCTTGGGGACGGTGATCCGCTCGCGGTAGCTCCAGGGGTCGACCATGCGCATCAGCTGGCGACCGCGCGGCGTCGGCATGTAGTCGAGCAGGCCCGCGTCGGTGTAGTCGTGGATCGAGGGGCTGGGCCGCCCGAAGGTCTTCATGTGCAGCGCGATCTGCTCGCCGACCTTCAGGTTGTCGTAGACGATCGGCGCGATCCCGATCACGCGCGAGTCGGCCACCGCGCTCAGCCAGGTGGTCCAGCCGCGCTTGCTCCCGCCCGTGGTCACGAACTTGTTCAGGCGCGCGAAGGGCCAGCTCTGGCCCTGCTTGGCGCTGTACTCGCCCAGGCAATCCATGGCCGCCATGGCGCTCTTGACCATGGGGAAGAGCGCGGGCCAGGTCTCGTCGCCGGTCTCGACGAAGCGCTTGAAGGTGTAGGCGATGAGCGCGTCCTCCTTCAGCTTGCGCCCGGTCTCCTCGCGGAACAGGGGCTGATTGGGGACGTCGTGCAAGATCGCGATCGGCACGCCGAGGCGCTGCGCGAGGGGCGTGATCACCATCAGCAGCTGGTCCTCGCGACCGCCGCCGGTGATCACGAGGACGGCGTGGCCCGGGCGAGCCCGCTCGCCGGTGGCCGGCGGGGGCACGATCAGATTCAGGCGGTGCTTCCAGTTGATCCCGCGCCACTCCTGGCTGGTCAGGTGGAAGCGCACCCAGCTCACGCCGCCCGGCCGCGCCTCGGCCTTGCGCTGGACCCAGGCGTAGCTGGGCTGGGGCTTCTTGACGTAGCGGTCGAGGGCGCTCTCGCGCTCCTGCGCCTGCGCGGGGGCGCTGACCAGGAGGCCGAGGGTGAGGCCGAGCGAGAGCAGGAGGGCCGGGGTGCGCATGGGGTCTCCTTGGCGGGCCGAGACCTTAGCGAATCCGGCGAGGCCTGCCGAGGCTAGATTCCCAGGCGCATCCGGAGCTCGGCGACCTTCTTGATGTAGGCCTTGAGCCCCAGCTTGGCCGCGCGCTCGGCGACCACCAGCGCGTGCTCCAGCTCGCGCTCCTCCTCGAGGTGAATCAGGAGGTGCTTGAAGCTGGTAAAGCTGATCCGCTGCTTCTCGCCCTGGCGCATCCGCTCCTTGGCGGCCTTGATCACCTCGCTCGCGAGCTCGATGTCCTCGCCGCAAGCCTCGAGGAAGCGCTTGAGCGCGTCGTCGTGCATGTGGCGGCGGCAATAGGTCCACTCGATCAGCTCGCTGAGCAGGTCGTGACGCGCGAGCACGTCGTCGCCGATCGAGGCCAGGTCGAGCTCGAACTCGGCCAGGCGCTGCTGGATCGCCTCGGCGCTGACCTCGCTGTCGCTCTCGCTCCAGTCGTCGAAGTAGCCGTCCTCGATCGCGCTCTGGTCCTCTTCGGGGTTGAAGTAGCTCTCGAACTGGCTGTCCTTGAAGGGGCTGACCGCGTCGTATTTCCCGCTCGGCGGGAGCGGGATCCCCGCCTCCTTCAGGGCGCCCTTGGCGGCGTGGTAGACGCGGTCGTAGAAGGCGGCGTGCTCCTTGGCGGCGGCCTCGTCCCGGAAGACGTCCATCTCCGCCAGGGGCCCCTCGTGCCCGCAGAGGCACTTGAGCTTGACCTTGTCGTGCTTCGGCTTGAAGCGAACCGGAAAGGTACGACGGCACAGGCGGCAGTAGAGCCATAGCTCCTGCTCGACCCGTAGCTCGTAGTCCTGGACGAAGCCCTCGTCCGAAATCCGGTCAGCCACTCCTGCTCCGAATAATGCCGGAGAACCCACGGCCCTGCGCTCCTGCTCCTCCCCTCGTTCTCTCCAAGAGGAAGGACGCGGGCCACCCAGGCCGTCTTGCGCTCTGTAGGCTAAGTGCTTACGACGCAGCGCTCGGGGCCCAGCTCGCCAGGCCCTCGCTGACCGCCGCGAGGATCTGCAGCAGCTCGTCGCGGTCTTCGCCCCGGTAGACCTCGATGCGCTCCCGCACCTGGTCGACCTCCCGCTGCATGCGGTCCCGAATCGAGCCGGCCTGATCGGGGCTCATCTTGGCCCGCTGTGCGCTCGAGAAGCTGTTGATGTAGCGGTGGAGGCGGTTGAGGGCCTCCCGGAGGGTCTCGCCCTCCTGCACGCGCTGCGCTGCCGCCTGGCGAGCGGCCTCCTGACGGGCCTGCGCCGCCTCCTGCGCCGCCTGCTGCTGACGCGCCTGCTGCTGGGCCGCGTGCTGCTCGGCCGCCTGCTGCTGGGCCGCGTGCTGCTGGGCCGCCTGCTGCTGGGCCGCCTGCTGCTGGGCCATCCGCTGCGCCTGCTCGGCGGCGGCCTGCTCGGCGGCGGCCTGCTCGGCGGCGGCAGGTTGCTCTTGTGTGGCCTCGGCCGGGGCCTCCTCCTGGGGCTCGGCGCTCTCCTTGCCGTCGAGGCGCGCCTGGACGCCGGAGTTGAGCATGCCCTCGCTGGCCGCGGCGGCCTTCCCGTAGAGGTCGCCGTTGAGCTCGAGGCTCGCGATCTCGCCGTTGGGGAAGGTGATCTCGATCTGGACCGGGAAGCTCTCGACGGGCGACACGCGCAGGATCGGGCGGTCGTCGCGCAGGAAGATCTGCTGGGTCTCGGGGTCGCCCGTGCGGGCCTTGCTCCAGTCCATGGGCTTGGTCAGGTCCTTGGGGCTGAAGCGGACCGTGCGGCCGTGCTTGTGGACCTCGAAGGCGAGCTCGAGCTCGAAGGCCGCGGGCACGATCCGCACCTGCTGCTGGCTCTTGAAGGTCCGCCGGGCCCGGGCCTGGAGCGAAGCCGTGATCGTGTGGGCCGGCGCGAGCAGGGGGTCGTCGTGCTCGACCACCTTGTCGACCTTCAGGATCCCGATCTCGGGGTCGTCGGTCGGCTCGACGTGGCCCCACTCCGCCGGCTCGAACTCGAAGCGGACGCCGCTGAGCGACATGATCTTGCCAGTGCCGGCTTCGACGACGCGGATGCGCTCCGTGTTGCCCACGTTCAGGTCGAGCTGGCCATCGACGAATTCGATCTCGAGATCCATGCAGCCTCCGAGCGGCGGCGCATTGTAAACCCGGGTTTCCGTCACGAGGCGACGCGCGTATTCCTGCTGGGCAAGGCCCTGAAGGCTGCTATCGTTGCGCGAGTGTGGTTGAAGGAGGCCCCATGAAGCGTCCGATCTTCCTCCTCTCCCTGGCTCTGCTCCTGTTAGCGCCGCGCCTGGGTGAGACGACGACGGTCAAGCGCCTGACGCATCCCGAGCTCGTGAAGAGCGCCGCGGAGATCGTGCACGGGGACTGCCTCGAGGCTGCCCCCGAGTGGGACAGCTCCCGCCGGCGGATCTTCACCCGCGTCCGCTTCGCCGTCCGCGAGCAGCTCAAGGGCGAGGGCGACACCACCATGGAGCTCCTCGTCCCGGGCGGCGAGATCGGCGGCGTGAGCTACGTGATCCACGGCATGCCGACCTTCACCGCGGGCGAGGAGGTCGTGGTCTACGCCACCGCCGCCCACCCCCAGAGCAAGGTCAAGATCCCGGTCGGCCTCGACCAGGGCTGCTACCGGGTCCAGCGCTCCGACAGCGTGGCCCCCGCGGCCCGCCGCGACATGCGCCAGCTGATCCTGGCCGAGCCCGGCAAGCGCCCGGCCCGCGGCCACGCCGAGACGGTGCCCCTCGAGGACCTGCTCCAGCGGATCCGCGGCGAAGTCGCCAGCCAGAAGAAGAGCGCGCGCAAGTGAGCGGCCCTCAGCAAGCCCCCCGCGGCCTCGGGACCGTGCGCCTGCGCAAGCGCTTCGTCCACGCCGGGACCCTGGGCGTGGTCGCGACCGCGGTCCTCTGCCTGGCTGGCTTCGTGCGGATCTCCTTCACGCCCGGCGGCGCGCCCTTCAAGTGGTCGAGCAACCTGGTCACCTACGTGATCCAGTCCGCGGGCAGCGACGACGTCAGCGACGACTCCGAGAAGGCCGCGATCCGGCTCGCCTTCCGCGCCTGGGAGCAGGTCGAGGACAGCGTGATCCGCTTCCAGGAGGACACGGGCGCCGACGCCACCCGGACCGACTTCGGCGCCAACGACATTCGAATGGTGATCTTCGACGAGGACGGCTCGAGCGGCTTCTTCCCCAGCGGCTCGAACATCATCGCGCTGACCCCGATCACGGCCTCCACCGTGGACGGGACGATCTTCGACGCCGACATCGTGTTCAACGGCAAGCTCTCGTTCACCACGAACCCCGGCCAGGACACCTCGCGCTTCGACATCCAGGCCGTGGCGACCCACGAGGTCGGCCACTTCATAGGCCTCGACCACAGCGGCGGCCCCAAGGCCACCATGTTCACCACGATCCCGGGCGGCACGACCTACGCCCGCTCCCTCTGCGCTGACGACGAGGCGGGGGCCGCCACGGTCTACCCCAGCGGCGGAAACGGGCGCGGCACGATCCAGGGCTCGGTCAACTTCAACACCGGCGGAGGCCTGGCCTACGCTCAGGTGATCGCGTTGACCAACCCGGGCGGGATCTACGCCGGGCAGGCCCTGAGCGACTCGTCCGGCACCTATCGGCTCGAAGGCCTGCCCCCCGGCAACTACGACCTCTACGTCGAGCCCCTCGACGGGCCCTTCCGCATCGGCGACACGATCGCGCTCAAGAACCAGACCGTCAGCTCCTTCCGCACGACCTGGGCGCCGCAGAACCCGGTCACGGTCACCGCCGGCGGCACGACCGGCGCGACCTGGAGCGCGGTCGGCAGCCCGACCCTCAACGTCAACGCCGGCTCCGGCGGTCGGATCCCGATCGGCGCGAGCGGCCAGCTGGTGATCGGCGGCGCGGGCCTCGACAACGTCGACTCGGTGCGGATCCCCGGCAGCGGCGTCGTCGTCGAGAACTTCACCTCCGGCTCGCCGATCACCTTGACCGTCACGATCTCGGCCAACGCTGGCGTCCAGCCGGGCCCGCGCACGCTCGAGGTCAAGCGCGGGAGCGGCGAGGTCGCCGTGCTCACGGCCGGGATCGACGTGGTCACCCCGCCGCCGACCCTGTCGAGCGTCGCCCCCACGACGCTGCTGGCCACGGGCGGCACCAACGTCACGATCGACGGCACCGGCTTCGTGCAGGGCTCGCAGGTGATCATCGGCGGCCAGCTGGCCACGGGGGTCACCTTCGGCAGCTCGACCCAAATGAGCTGCGTGGCGCCGGTCTCTCCCGGCACCAGCCTCCCGGTCGACGTCGTCGTGATGCGGCCCGACGGCGAGGAGGCCCGCCTGGTCGGCGCCGTCAGCTACGAGGTCGCGCCCGCCCCGGTCTCGATCGACCCGGCGATCGGCCCGATCTCCGGCGGCACGACCCACGTGATCAAGGGCAGCGGCTTCGGCACCCCGGCCACCGTCACCTTCAACGGCGTGGACGCCCAGGTCCTCTCGGTCAGCGCCAGCGAGATCCGCGTTCGCCTACCCGCCAACGAGCCCGGCACCGTCACGGTCTCGGTCACGGCCGGCGGCAAGACGGGGACGCTGAGCGGCTTCACCTACGTCGACGGCGCGGCGCCCGTCGTGGACTCGCTCTCCCCCACCAGCGGTCCCCTCGCCGGCGGCACGCTCGTGACCCTCTCCGGCAGCGGCTTCGACAGCGACGCCCAGGTCCGCTTCGGCGGGACCCTGGCCGCGTCCTCGGGGACGACCAGCACCGCGCTGAGCGTGCTCACCCCGGCCGCCAGCAACGCGGGGCTGGTCGAGGTCCGCGTGACCAACCCCAGCACGGGGCTGAGCACGCTCGCCGGCACCTTCACCTACAGCGACACCGTCGCCGCCGCGCCCCCCGCGGGCGGGGGCGGCGGCAGCAGCAGCGACTGCGCCCTGAGCGACCCCAGCGGGGGCGCGCCGGGCTCGGCCTGGCTGCTGGTCCTCTTGAGCCTGGTGCTCGTGGTCCGGCGCCGACGCTAGGGAAGCGGGGAACTCGACGAGGAAGAGGAGGAGCTGTCGCTGAGCGCGGCGGCTCCTTCGCGTTCCGGAGATTGAACGGAGAAAACTGGAAAACTAGAAAGCGCGGGGAGCGCCCAGCCGAGCTGCTGCCTTCTTCCTGT
>CALDQK010000843.1 GCA_937911525.1 uncultured bacterium | reverse complement strand
ATCGTGCGACTGGGCGAGGACGAGGATGTTGTCGGGCTTGAGGTCGCGATGAACGATCCCGTGCTGCTCGGCGCAGTGCAGGGCCTCGGTCATGGCGAGGCAGAGCGCGAGGGCCTCCCGCTCGGGCAGCTTGCCCTGGTTGGTGATGATCTCGCCGACCGACTCGCCCTCGACGAGCTCCATCGCGATGAACTGCGCGTTGGTGCGCGGGCAAATCCCCGCGTCGAACACGGTCACGATGTTGGGGTGCTGCAGGCGCGCGGCCGACTTGGCCTCGAGCTCGAAGCGCGCCACGAAGGTCTCGTCCTCCTCGGCCAGCGAGTGGTTGAGCACCTTGAGCGCCACCACGCGGTCCAGGCTCTTCTGGTTGGCCTTGAACACCCGCCCCATGTTTCCTTCGCCGAGCTTCTCGAACACCTCGAAGCCCGCCACGTCGACGGTGTGCCCCCGGACCGCGCTCTCGCTCGGCTCCTCGAGCTCCTCCTTGTTGCGCCAGCGCCCGGTGGTGTTGCCCGGGAAGCGCCCGGTCCCCGGCGATTGCTGCGACTGGAGGTCGGGCTGGGTCGCCCCAGGCGCCGGGCTGACCACCTTGTAGGCCCCGGTCGCGGGGCGCTGGTGGCGGCCGGTGCCCTTGGACTTCCACAGCCGAGCCAGCGCGCCGACGGCCGCGATGAACTGCTCGTCGTTCTGCCAGCGCTGGCGCAGGTGGCTGAGGAAGCTCGTCCCGCCGCGACCCGTGCTCGCGATCTGAATCGCCGGTTGCGCCAGCCCCTCGTGCAGCTGAGCCGGCACGTTGACCCCGTGCTGCGCCATTCGCTGCGGCCCTGCCTTCCAGGCGCCGGCCGCGTAGAGCCCCAGCTCTTCGACCAGGGCCACGCCCTCGCTGCCTCCCAGGCTGGGGAAGCGCGTGGCGAGCAGCTGCAGCAGTTGGGTTTCGTGGCTCAAACAGGGGTCTCGGGCAGAGTGCTAGAGGTGAAACCTAAGGACAGCGTGAGCACTTAGCAACGTGATGTGAGCGCTCGCGCTCAGATCGCCTCGTAGCCCTTGCGCGCCGTCGCCGAGATCCGGCGCTCCAGCTCGCGCCCTGCGGCCTCGGAGCTCTCCAGCTCGACCTCGCGGCGCGTCCCCTGCGTGCCCAGCAGCCCGTAGTGCAGCTCCAGGCGCTGCTCGCGCTGACGGATCCGCCAGAAGCGCTCGGCGCTGCGCAGCTCGCGCCACCCCTCGCCCTGGGCGCCGCCCGGTGTGGCGCCTCCCGCGCCCTGCTCGCCCGCGCGGATCAGGAGCACGCTCCCCTCGTCGCTGCCGATCGCGAGCGAGCGTCCGCTGAGGGACCAGGCCGGGCGCCCCGGCAGGGCCGGCAGCTCGAGCGCGCGCGAGTCCCCCGTCTCGAGGTCGACCAGGTGCGCCTCGCGGCTGCGCAGGGTCCGTTCGTCGGGGCTGCGCTCGAGCAGGAGCAGGTAGCGGCCGGTCGGCGAGAGCGCCTGGTCGTAGAGCTCGACCTCGGGCAGCGCCCGCCGCCCGAGCAGGTCGCACCGGTCGTCGACCCAGGCCACGTGCCAGATCGGCTGGGGCGGCACGATCAGGTCGTGGCCGTGCAGCGTGATCCGCTGCGGGGTCCGGCCGCGCGGCACGACGGGGTAGAGGATCGCCGCGCCCTCGGCGCTGGCCATGAGCTGCGGGTCCGCAGCGCGGCTGAGCTTGATCCGGCTCGGACAGAGCTCGTCGAGGGGCGCCCGCGCGCGGGGCGTCTTCTCGCCGGGGTCGTAGAGCAAGAGCTCCTCGCCCTCGAGCGCGGCGACCCCCGCCAGTCCGCAGGCCAGGGCCTCGCCGCGCACGCTCCAGCGCGCGCGCCCGCCCGCGAGGGGGTAGGCGCGCACGGCCTTCTTGTTGCGCCCGCACAGCTCGCCGCCGCTGAGCAGGAGCGAGAGCTCGCTGAACCACGCCGAGCGCGGCACCTTCAGCGGGCGCCACTCGCCCTCGGGCTCGCGCAGGCTGAGCTCCGTGTGCTCTTCGCTCGCGTCCAAGTGACACACCGCTAGGCGCCCCGCGCCGTCGCAGGCCACGGCCCGCCCGCGCCCGGGGAAGCGCCGCAGGATCGCCCCGCGCCCGGTGGCGGGGTCGAGCTCGACCAGCTCGCTGCCCCTGCGTCCGCAGAGCAGGTAGAGCCGCGACCCGTCGCAGCTCCAGGCGACGTCGCGCACGCGCTCCCGCGCGAAGCGCTCGCCCACGACGCTCAGCTCGAAGGACTCGAGGCTCGCGGGCTCGAGGCTGCGCAGCAGCTCGCGCATGCGGTCCCGGTCGGAGGCCAGCGCGGCCACGGCCTCGCCCGCAGCCTCGCCCTCGCCGCTGCGCAGCAGCGAGCGCCCCGCGGCGAGCCAGGCCCCCGGCTCGCCCTCGGCGCGGGCCGCGCGCAGCTGCTCCTGGAGTCGGCTATCCACGCTGGACAGCCCTCTCCGTGCCGCTGATCACGCCCGCTGGGTCGGGGTCCTCGCCGCCCAGGAGGCTGACCCCGAGGTAGCCCGCTCCCAGGCCCCAGCAGGCCAGCCGCAGCGAGATCAAGGGCGCGCCCTGCCAGACCATCCGGGTCGGCGCCCAGAGCGAGAGCCCCACCAGCGCGAAGGCGGCCCAGGCCTGCCAGCGCCGCCGCCGCAGCGCGAGCGCCCCCAGCGCCAAGAGCAGGAACGCGAGCATCGTGTCGTCGTAGCGGCGGTGATACATCCACAGCCGCCCGCACAGGGAGAGCAAGCCCGCCAGCGCCAAGGTCGAGGCCGCGCGGAAGCGCCAGCCGAGGGCCAGCGCGCTGAGGCCACCCAGGAGCAGCGCGGCCAGGCTGGCGGCTCCGCCCGGGACCCCGACCTCGAGCAGCACCCGGATCAGCCCCGTGTCGTTGTAGATCGTCTCCCAGGCCATGCCTTCGCGCACGGCGCCGCGCATGGTCGCGAGCTCCCCCGGCGAGACCCCGCACCAAGCCAGGAAGAGCGCGCTCGTGCCGACCACGTAGACCGCGGCCGCAGCCAGCGAGCGCCAGCGCCAACGCACCAGGTGCGGCAAGGCGAAGGGCGCGGTGATCGTCGGCTTCAGCGCCACGACCCCCAGCAGCACGCCGCTGGCGAGGTCGCGGCGCCGCTCGTGCAGGACCAGGCAGGCCGCCAGGAGCCCGTTCAAGAGCAAGCCGTATTGACCCATGCGCAGGGAGACGGCGTTGCCGAACACGGCCGCCGCCGCCCCCGCCAGGAGCAGGACGGCGCCCAGGCTCCCAGGGCGGGCGCGCTGGGCCAGCCAACGCGCGTAGACCAGGGTCAGCCCCAGCCCGAGCAAGCTGCACAGGGCGAACCAGGCCTTGGCGGCGCGCAGGCTCGCGAGCGGCGGGATCACCGCCGAGCCCGTGACCACAGCCCAGGGGGGATAGGTGCCCGCGTGGCCAACGGGGCCCAGGTCATCCTCGATCAGCCCCGGGTCGAGGTGCACCGCGAGGGGCGCCTTGCCGCGCGCGCTGTAGCGGTGCTCGAGCCAGCGATAGCTCGAGTCGAGCCCCCCCAGCGGACCGAGGAGGTGCGCCACGGCCGCCGCGGCGTAGACCAGGCCCAGCACGAGCAGCAGCCCGCCGAACACGCGCAGCGCGAGCTCCTCGCGCGGACTTCCGGTCTCAGCCTGGGTCGGGGTCTGGGGGCCCTCGCTCACCGCAGCGACCCCAGCTCCACGTCGGGCAGCTCCTCGACCCCGGCGGGGACCTCGACCGAGCGGCTCTGGTAGCCAGCCCCGCCGACGGCCAGGACCAGCTCCCCCGTGGGCAGGCCCTCGAGGCGAAAGCGCCCTTCGGCGTCGGTCTCGGCGTGGAGCGTGCCGAAGTCGCTCCACTGCACCACCGCGCCGGCCAAAGGCTGGCCCCCCTTGGCCACGACGCGGCCGCGCAGCGCGCGGGGGGCGTCGCTCGGGCTGAGCAGGAGGGCCGTCGTCGCCTCGTCCCCGCTCAGCCGGAGCGGATCGCTCACGACGGGCGCGAAGCCGGCGGCGTGGAGCGCGACCCGGTAGAGCCCCGGCGGGAGGCGATCGAAGGCGACCTCGGGCGCGGCGTCGGGCGCGAGCTGGCTCAAGGCCAGGTCCTCCCAGGCCGCGCTGGGCGTGTGCCGCTGCAGGACGAGCGAGGCCACGCCGCGCTCGCGACCGGCGGGGAAGGCGACCTGCGCCTGCAGGACGAGCCCCCGCTGGAAGCTGAGCTTCAGCTCCTGGCCCTGGATCTGGACTCGCTCCTCGAGGATCCGCAGCGGCGCGTCCGCCGGCGGCTCGGCCCGGAGCAGGTAGCGCCGCGCGCGCCCCAGCCCGCTCAGCTCGAAGCGCCCGTCGATCCCGGTGGTCGCGACCGCGCTCCGGCGGACCCAGCGGAAGGTCTCGGAGAGGGCGCGCAGCCCGCTCTCCGAGCCGCCGCCCAGCTCGTAGGCCTCGACCTCGATCCCGCCCAGGGGGCGACCAGCCGCGTCGCGGAGCACGCCGCGGGTCGGGAGCTCGGGCTCGAGCTCGACCTGGATCCGGGTCCCGCGCGGGGTCAGGAGCGCCGCGCCGTGGTCGACGGCGAAGCCCGGCTTGCGGACCGAGAACGCGATCCGACGCGCCGTGGTCACGTGCCCGGCGAAGCCCTGCGCGTCGCTGCGCTCGACGCTCCGCACCGGCTGGGGATGGGGCGCGCTCCAGCCGACTGGGGTCGCCTCGCGGTAGATCGTGACCTCGGCGCCCTCGACCGGCGTGTCCTTGACGCGCACGTGGAACTCGAGCGGCGGGAGGAAGCCCACGCGCAGGTCGCCGATCGGCAGGAGCGCGAGGCCGTCGGCGTCCGCGGGCGGGAGCGCCAGGTCGCGGCGCGCGATCCCGACGGTGCTGCTGCGGGCCGCGCGGGCGCTGATCCGCAGCCGGGCGTCGGCGGGCGGCGCTGGGACCTCGAGCGCGAAGTCGCCCTGCTCGTCGCTGGTGGCGCGGCCGAGATCGAACACGTGCCGGCCGATCGCCTCCTCGGCGCTGACCTCGGCGGCGCGCTCCAGGCCGACCTCGCCCCGGGTCGCGCCGGGGAGGGGCGCGGCGCTCACGATCCAGAGCGTCAGCTGCGCCGCAGCGATCGGCGTGCCGCGCGGGTCGATCACGCGTCCTTCGACGCGCAGTCGGCCGCGGGTCGGGGCGGGGGCCGCGGAGGTGGGCGTCGGGCGGGGGGCCTGGGGCGTTGCGCTCGGGGCGGGGGTCGCGCGCGTCGGCTTGGCGCTCGGGGTCGGCCGCGGGGTCGGCGCGGCGAGGTGGCGACTCGGGCGCGCTGAGGGGGTCGCCGTGGCCGCGGGCGGGGGCTCGTCGTCAGGCGTGGG
>CALDQK010000842.1 GCA_937911525.1 uncultured bacterium | reverse complement strand
GGCGTGGCGGGCGAGCCAGTGCGGCGCGAGGGCCAGGGCGTCGAGCAGGCTGCCCGGCTCACCCGAGAGGGTGAGGTGGAAGGCGCGCAGGTCGAAGTGGAAGGCGGGGTAGCCCGAGGCCATGGGGGTCAGCGAGGTCGCGATCGCCTCGGTGGTGGTGTCGGGGCCGAGCGCCGCCGCCTGGTGGGGCTCGGGGGCCGGGGCCCGGGTCTCGTAGGCGGAGCGCCGATAGAGGCGGAGCGCCGTGTCGCCGCCGAGGTTGCTCACGAGCGCCACGCCGGTCGCGGTGGGGTCGACCTCCTGGCGCGCGAGCAGGCGGCGGGCCAGCTCGGTGGTCAGCTGCTGGAGCGGGTCGAGGCGGGCGAGCAGGTTCGGCCCCAGGCGCAGGGCCTGGCCCTCGACCGCGAAGCGGGCCGGCAGGTAGGCGCCGAGGGCGGCGCCTTCGGGCGCGCCCCAGGAGGCGCGGTCGCGGCCGAAGCGCGCGCTGGAGAAGGTGCTGAAGAGCGGGCGCTGCTCGCGCAGTGCGCGGCGGACCTCGGCGGGGTCGAGGGCCGAGCCGAGCGCCAGCTCGAGGTCGCTCAGGACGAGTCCCCTCAGGCTGGGGGGCTGCGCGCTCGCGGGCGGGCCGGCGAGGGCCTCCTCGATCACGAGGTGGGCGTTGCTCCCGCCGAAGCCGAAGGAGGAGACCCCGGCGCGGCGCGGGCGCTCGCCGCGTGGCCAGGGGCGCGCCTCGCTGAGCAGCTCGCAGCAGGTCTGGGCCAGGCGGGGGTGGGGGTCGACCGCGACGTGGGGCGCGAGGGTCTCGGCCCGCAGCATGGCGAGCACCTTCAGGAGCGAGGCCATGCCGGCCGCGGCGAGGGTGTGGCCGACCAGCGCCTTGGCCGAGCCGAGGGGGAGCGGGCGGCCCTGGCGGTGAGGCGCGAAGAAGGCGTCCAGGGTCGTGAGCTCGACCTCGTCGCCGAGGGGGGTCGCGGTGCCGTGGGCCTCGATCACGTCGACCGTGGCCGGGTCGACCTCGCGGTAGGCGGCCTGGTAGGCGCGCCGCTGGCCCTCGGCCGCGGGGGCGAACACCGAGCGGTCGGCGCCGTCGCAGGACAGGCCGAGGCCCACGATCCGCGCCTCGGCGTGGGGCGAGTCGCTGGGCTCGAGCAGGACCGCGCCGGCGCCTTCGCCGGGGACGATCCCCTGGGCGTCGCGCGCGAAGGGCAGGAGCTGGCCGCTGGGCGAGAGGGCGCGCAGCTTGGAGAAGCCGACGAAGAGGAAGAGGGGCAGGAAGCCGGTCAGCCCGAGCACGAGCACGGCGTCGGCCTCGCCCTCGGCCAGCCAGCCGGAGCCGACGTCGAGGGCGTAGAGCGACGAGGCGCAGGCGGTGTCGATCGCGAGGCGCGGGCCGGCGAGCTCGGCCTCCTCGGCCAGGCGAGCCAGGAGCTCGTCGGGCGCGAGGGCGTCCTCGCGCGGGGGGAGGGCGTCGGCGGGGACGAGCTCGGCCAGGGCCTGGCGCACGTCGGCGCGGAAGTAGGCCTCGCCGGCCCACTCGGTGGCCACGATCAGCCCGATCCGCGCCGGGAGCGGGCCCTTGGCGCGGCGCTCGGCGAGGAGCTGCTCGACCACGTCGCGGGCGAGGGCGTGCTGGCGGTCGGCGCCCGGCGGGACCTCGAGCTCGCAGCCGAAGGCCCGCTCGAGGTAGGTCTTGCCGGGCTCGCCGGGCCGCGTGGCGCGGTAGCGCTCGGCGGGCACGCCCCAGCGCGGGCCGAGCTCGACCAGGGGCGCGGGGCGGGCGGCGAGGACCCGCTCGCTCCAGGCGGCGAAGGTCGGCGAGCCGGGCAGGTTCGCGGCCGCGGCGGTGATCGCCGCGCTCACGAGCCCGACCCCAGGACGAAGCGCAGGGTGCTGGCGGGGGTGTAGAGGACCCAGGGTGGGCCCGGGCTGGCGGCCTCGGCCAGGCAGGCCGCGATCCCCTCGGCCGTGCCGATCGTGCCCAGGCCGCGCCGGCGCATTTGCTTGAGCAGGGCCGGGCTGGCCAGGCCAGCCTCGCCCCACACCGAGAACAGGAGCGCGCGGACCGGGTAGCTGGCCTCGGCGTCCCAGGCGGCGGCCAGGGCGTTGACCGCGTCGTTGGCGGCGGCGTAGTCGGTCTGGCCGGCGGTGCCGGCGTGGCTGGCGAGGGAGGAGAGCAGGAGCGCGAAGCGGAGCGAATCGCCCTGGGTCGCGGCGCGCAGGCTGGCGAGGGCGCGCGCCTTGGTGTCGACGACGCGGCGGAAGGTCGCGAGGGTCTTTTGGCCCAGCAGCTCGTCCTGGGTCACCCCGGCGGCGTGGATCAGCCCGTGGAGCGGGCCGGCCGCGCGGAACTGCTCGAGGGCGGCGGCCAGGGCGCCTGCGCTCCGCCCGTCGGCGGCGGCGTAGAGGAAGCGGCCGCCGGCCTGCTCGACCCCCTCGCGCAGGGCGAGCAGGCCGCGCTGGCGGCGCACGATCCGAAAGCGCGCTTGGATCGCGGCGGGGTGGTGCGGGGCGCCCGCGGCGCGGAGGTCCTCCATGATCTGGCGCTTGAGCGCCGCGTCGTCGTGGAGCTGAGGGTAGGGCGGCGACTCGGGCCAGGCGGTGCGCCCCGTGACCGCGACCGCGCAGCCCTGACGCGCGAGGGCCAGCGAGAGCTCGGCGCCGAGGCCGCCGCCGCCGCCGACCACGACCACCACGCTCTCGCGCTCGAGGGGGAGGGGAGGGGGCGCGGGGAGGGGGGTCTCGCTCAGCTCACGGCGCGAGAGGACGCCCGCCCGGTTCAGGCGGAGGTCGTGCTCGGGCGGCAGCTCGCTCAGGAGCCCGAGCGCGCGCGGGAGGTCGCTCGGCTGCTCGAGCCAGAGCGACGCGCAGCGGGTCTGCGGCCACTCGCGCGCCAGCGAGCGGTTGGCGCCGCGGGCCGTGGTCCAGAGCGGGCTGGCGGGCGAGGCGTCGGCCGCGCCCAGGACGGTCAGCGAGCGGGGCGGGCCGTTGCTCGCCAGGGCCTGGGCGAGCAAGAAGAGCGACTCGCCGCCGAGGGTCAGGGCGGCGTCGACGTCGGCCGCGGGGGCGTGGGCCACGAACACCACGTCCAGGGCGCTCGGGCCGCAGCGGCGGCGGAGCTCGCGGCTGAGGCCGGCCACGTCGGCGGCCTGGAGCACGGACTCGTCTTCGCCGGCCCCGGCGGGCAGGCGCCAGCCCTCGGCCTCGCGGCGCAGCTCCCGCGCGGCGGGGGCGGCGGCGCGCAGGGGGCCGAGGAGCGCGGGGGCCCCGACGAGGAGCAGGGCGGGCGGGGGCTCGGCGGGGGCGAGCTCGAGGGCGACCTCGCGCGCGGTGTAGCGGCGGAGCGGGTCGGCGGCCTCGGGAGCGCCGGGGTCGAGGCGCTCGAAGAGCTGGCGCAGCTCGCCCCAGGTCTGGACCTCGAGCAGCGCGCGCCCAGCCAGGCGCAGGCGCGGCGCGTCCTGGAGCAGGTTGTCGAGCAGGGCCTGGCGGCTGAACACGTCGACGGCGAGGTCCTGCTCGAAGTCCGCCTCGTCGACGAGCTCGTCGGGCTCGACGCCGAGGTCCTCGATCAGGCGGGCGCGCAGGCGCGCCAAGGCGTCGCTGGCCCCCGCGTCGCGCGCAGCAGGAGGCGGCGTGGGCGGCGAGGCGGGGACGCTCGCGCGCTGGCGCTCCTGTTGAGCGGGCTCGGGCGGCTGCGATCCGCGCGGGGCGGGCGCGGGGACGGCGCCGGCGCTGGCGGCCTCGGCGAAGTCGAGCAGCGCGCCGACCGAGCGCAGGTTGCGCAGCTGGCTCTCTTCGCCGGCGGCCGCGGGGAAGCGCTCCTGGAGCGAGACCCACACCTCGATCAGCGTGATCGAGTCCAAGCCGAGGTCGGCCTCGAACTGGCTCTCGCGGGTGATCGCCTCGGGGGGGAAGCCCGTGATTCGGCACAGCTCTTCGCGCAGCCAGGTCTCGAGGGAGGAGGCGCCGGCGGGGGGCGCGGGCGCGGGGGCGGCGCCCTGGCCGGCCGCCCGGGCGAGGGCCGCCTCCTGAAGCTCGAGGAGCTCGCTCAGGAGCTCCTGGCCGGTGGTCGAGAGCTCGGCGAGGTAGACCGCGCGCTGGGCGGGGTCGAGGGAGCCGCCTTGGGCGGCGAGCAGGCGTTGCTGCTGGGCGTAGAAGGCCTCGAGCGCGGCGCGTCCGCTGGAGAGGAAGCTCGCCAGGGGGCCGGTTTCGGCGCCGGGCGGCAGGGGCGGCAGCTGCAGGGCGCCGGGCGCGGCGGGGAGGGGCGCGCTGGGGGCCGCGCTGGCCGCGGGCGGGAGCGAGAAGGTGGGCGCGTAGCCGCTGAGGTCGAGCGCGGCGCCCTGGCAGTAGAGCTCGCCCAGCAGCTCGAGCAGGTGCGCCAGGGGGTCGCGGCCGGAG
>CALDQK010000841.1 GCA_937911525.1 uncultured bacterium | reverse complement strand
ATTGGGGTCTAGCGAGGTAGGTCATGCCGAGGACCCTCCCAGGATGATCCGCTAGGCCGGGTTCTGCTCCGCCGAGGAACGAGGCGGTGCAGAACCCGGGCTAGCGGGACGACTCAGGCGCAGCCACGCCGAGCTTCTGCGCGAGCGCCCGCAGGCGCGGGCTCTCGAGCCCCTTGGCCCGGGCGCGCTCGAGCTCTGCCAGGGCGCGGCTCCGCTCGCCGAGTTCCAGCAACACCTGGATCAGGTCGCCCCAGTGCTTGGGCCGGTTGGGGGCCAGACGCACCGCTTCGACGAAGTCCTGCACGGCCTCCCGCTGGGGTGGATCCTGCTTCAAGCGGATCGCGCCGCGCTTGGCCAGGACCTCGGCCCGCAGGAGCTCCTCTCGCGTGACCTCGAGCGCGCGCTCGATGATCTGGAGCGCCTCTGCGGGCTTCCCGAGGGCGTTGACGATCGAGGCCCGGCAGCTGAGGTAGGTCACCATGGTGTGGAGATCGATGGAGCAGCGGGCCTGCTCCAGCCGCTGGAGCAGCTCCGTGGCCGCGGCCGCGTCGCGCTGCGCGAGGCGGGTCACGGCCCCCAGCTCGACCAGCTGGAAGGACTCGATGTCCGCCACCGGGCCGGCCGGCACGAGCGACAGGACGCCGGCGCGCTCGCCCTGCGCCATGTGAATCAGCGAGCGCTGGACGAGGAGCTGATTGCGGATCATGGGGTGCAGCTCGAGCGCGAGCGTGCGCGTGAGGAGCGCCTTGGCCGGCTCCAGCCGGCCCTGCGAGAGCAAGAGCTGCACCTCCCGCCGGACTCGAAAGGCCGCCCGCTCGCTCGGCCACTCCGAGAGCGTCTTCATCCCTCGCTCGAACCACGCCTCCGACCCGCCGTGGCGCCCGAGCAGCGAGCACAAGCGAGCCATGTCGTCCAGGAAGAGCACGCGGCTCTTCTCGGGCAGCCGGAGGTGGAACTGCTCGAGCACCTCGTAGGCCTTGGCGAGCTCGGCTTGGGTGCACAGGGGCCAGAGGCCAACCGCCAGCTGCGCCTGCCAGCTGCGGGCCTGCTCGCGGAAGTAGCCCCGCCGCCGCTTGGCCAGCTTCGCCGCCGTCGGGATGGCCTGGGTGACCAGCACGTTCAGCTCGCTGTCGGAGAGGTCGCTCCGAGCGGGCGCCCAATGACCGTAGCGATCGTTGCGGTGGACGGAGAGCGCGAGCAGCACGAAGACCTGATCCGCGAGGTGCGAGCCGAGCCGCTGGGCTCGCGCGGCCAGCGCGAGGACCGTGTGGGGGCTCCCCTTGGCGAAGAGCGTCTCCATGCCGCGCAGCGCGAGGTCCATCGCCTCACGCTCGCGCTCGAGCCGCGGCGAGCTCGATCCCCGGGCGTACTCGGCGGTGAAGAGCTCGCGCGCGCGCTTGGAGTCGAGCTGGAGCACCGCGAGGTAGGTCTGGAGGAGGCGGACCTCGAGGCTGGGGTAGATCTTGGCTGCGCGCTCCGAGAGCTCCAGCGCCTCCTTCAGCGCCCCGAACTGGCGTATCTGCGCGTAGGCGATCTGAGCGAGCCAGACCGAACGCTTGAAGGGAGCGCCTCGCCCCTGCGCCATGACCCGCTCCACGAGCTCTCCGGCGCGCTGCAGGTCGCTGATCCGCAGCAGGCCCGAGAGCGGCGCTTGCGTCCAGCCGGCGAGCTCGTCGAGGTTGGCGAAGAGGTAGTCCTCGGCCTGCGCGGCCCATCTCAGCGCCGCCTCGCGGGTCTTGGCGCAGGCGATCAGCTTGCTGAGCGCGAGCAGCCGCGTCCGCGGGGCTGCCCCCTCGAGCGCGCAGGCCTGCCGGAGCAGGAGCCGGGCGCGCGGGATGTCGGAGAGTCGCGCCACGAGGAGGTGGTTGGCGAAGTCGTAGAGCCAACGCGCGCGCAGCGCCTCCTGCTCGGGCCCGAGGCGCTGGATCGCGCGCTGGTAGTCGCGCGTCGCCTCGCGAGCCTGCTCTGGATCCTTGGAGTTGTTGGCGCTGACGGCCAGGAGGTGCGCCCGGGCGCCCGCCGCTTGGGGGAGCTCGCTCTCCTTGGCCCAGGCCTCGACCTCCAGCGCGAGGGGCTCGAACTCCTTGGTCTGGTCCACGGCCTCGAGGAGCTCCACGTTGAGCAGGTAGACGGCATCCGTCCACTCGCTCAAGCAGGCCGCGCGATCGGCGCCGCTCAGGCCGGGCGCGGCGCGCTGATAGTCCTGGAAGCAGCGGCGCAGCAGCTGGACGGCCAGGGGTCGATTGGGGCGCCACACCTCGACGTGGGCCCGCCCGTAGCGGAGGCGGGCCAAGGCCAGGGAGACCTCGCCATCCGGCCCGTCGGCGAGGAGGGCCTCGGCGGAGCGGATCGCGCGCTGGTAGAGCCGCTGGACGGCGGGCTGCTGCGCGCGCGCTCCCCCCCGCTCGAACACGGCGCGCCCGTGCCCGAGGAACGCGCGGCCGACCCGCAGCAGCGCGGCGCGGCGCTCGGCCCGCTCCGGGGCGCTGATCGGCCCGAGCTCCGCGACCAGCCAGTCTGCGGCGGAGGGGCGCGGGCCGGGCGTCACCAGGGGGCTTCGCTGCTGCAGCGGAGGGTCGGACGGCGGCGACGGGGAAGGGCGCGAAGGCGAGGGCGAGAGCTCGAGCGAGGGGGAAGGCGCAGGCGGCTCGAGCGCTGCGGGCGATCCCGAGACCAGCTCCGAGCGCACGCCAGGGGGCGCGCCGGCCAGGAAACCCAGCCCGGCGACCAAGCTCAGGACCACCAGGGCGAGGAGCTTCCGCAGCAGCCCGCCCTGAGCCTCGAGGTCGAGCGCCCGCAGCTCGGTCGACAGGGCGGCCATGGAGGGAGGCCGCTGGACCGGCTCCTTGGCGAGGCAGCGAACGATCAGCGCCTCGAGCTGGCGCGGGCAGCGAGGCAAGGGCGGGGGCGGACAGGTCTGCGTCGCGACGACCGCCTCCATCAGCGTCGGCGCCTGGAAGGGCGGGCCTCCGCTCAAGGCCGCGTAGAGGGTGGCCCCCAGACCGTAGACGTCCGTGGTGGGGCCGGCGTCGCGGACCTCGCCGCGCGCCTGCTCTGGCGCCCAGTAGCCAGGCGTCCCCGCCAGCCGGCCCGTCTGGCTGAGCCGAATCGACTCCTTGACCTCGAGGTCCTTGGCGAGCCCGAAGTCGATCACGACCGGCCCGCGCTCCGTCAGGAGGATGTTGTCCGGCTTGAGGTCCCGGTGCAGGACCCCCTCGCCGTGGGCCGCGCCCAGCGCGTCGGTCAGGGCCAGCCCCAGCTCACGGACCTCGCCGGGGGAGAGCGGCCCGGTCCGGCGCAGGCGCTCCTCGAGGCTCTCGCCGTCGAGGCGCTCCATGGCGAGCCACATGCCCGAGTCGCTCAGGCCGGCGCCGAGCACCCGCACCAGGCCCGGGTGGCGCAGGCGAGCGAGGGTGCGCCCTTCGCGCTGGAAGCGCAGCTGCTGACGCTGGCTCGCGCTCAGCTCGAGGAGCTTGACCGCGACTTGCTGGCCGTTTTGGACGTGGCGGCCGAGGTAGACGCTCCCCATGCCGCCCTTGCCCCGGAGGCTCTCGAGGAGATAGGCGCCGACCTGCCGCATGCGCGCATGCTACGTCTCCTCCAACGACAAGGGAGCCTGGCCGGCGAATACCGGCCAGGCTCGTCCGATCTGGACGCCGCTCTGTATGCAGCGTCCAGCCGAGCGTGACTTGTTGGACCTAGTCGCGGATATCGGACTCGTCGAGGTATTCCCCGGTCCGCCCGTCGAACACGAACACCTTGCTCAGGCCGATCCCGGCGCGGTTGGTGAACATGCTGGCGGTGATCACGAGCAGGTCGTCGCGGGGAACGATGCGCCCGTGGGCGTCGCGGTAGGGGCTGCCGTCGGCGTAGTCGTCGTCGATGAAGCCCTCGAAGAAGTCGTCGCCCTCCCAGGTGTCGAGGCCGTGCTGCTTGTCCTCTTCCCAGTCGGAGAGCAGCTTGGCGCGCTCGCTGGCCGAGGCGCCGACCAGCTCGGACTCGTAGCCCTCCTTGAGGTCCTCGAGGTACCAGTGGCGCACGTAATCCTCGGCCTTCTGCCGGGCCTGAGCGGGCGTCACGCCCGGGCCGGGGGCCGCCTTGCGCTGGCCCTCGGTCTTGATCCAGCGCCACCAGGCCTCGTCGCCGCTGCGGGTCGTGTTGTAGAGCACCTCGCGCAGGGAGCGCTTGTCCTGGCTGAGCACGTAGATCGCCCGGAACACGTTGCCCTCGCTCAGGCGCGAGAGGATCGTCGCGTCGCTGCTCGAGGGGCTGAGGCGCGAGATCATCCCGTCGGCGTCCGGTCCCATCTCGTAGCGCACGATCAGGAGGCTGCCGCTGCGGCGGGTCTCGCTCGAGCTCCAGGTGAAGGCCGGGACGCTCGAGTAGCGCCGGCTGGTGAACTTGGCCGTGCGCTCGACGCGGAAGCGGCTGCCGTCCTGGGTGATCTTCAGGTCGACCTTGGTGTTGCGACGATTCGAGTAGCGGCCTTCGAGCTCGTATTGACCGGCGAAGCCGTCTTGAGCCGCGGCGGGGAGGGCGAAGGCCGCCAGCGCGGCCAGGGTCAGGGTCGTCGTCAGGGTTGAACGGATCATGGTGGGCTGGTTCCTCTACCCCCTTTGGTCTGAGCTGTCGGTCCGTGGACGGTCCGAGAGGGACAGCCTCGACCTGGGGGTGGCTGGTGTCGTTGCAGAGCCTGCTTTGCAAGTGGGACGCCAGGGCGGAACGCGGATGACGCAAGTCCTGCCAGGCAATGCCTGAACGCTCAGAACTTAAAGAGCGCTTGGTCCCATCGACGAGTCGAATCACCAGCTCTCGGGTGAACCGAACGACGCGGACACAGGGGTTGCCAGGAATCCGGCAACTGGTCGTTCAATTGCGTCCGTGGGGTCACCGGAGCAGACCATGACCTCGCGCGCCCTGTGCCTCTTCTCCCTCCTCGCTCTCTCGGCCTGGCCCGTTATCGCGCAGCCGAGCGGAGACCAGCCGAGCGAGGACGAGGTCGAGGCCTGGGCCAAGGACCTCGACCGGCCCCTCGCGCGAGCGCTGGCCTACGAGCGCCGCGACGTCGTGCGGGAGATGCTGGAGCGCCCGAGCGCGCTGGCGGCGGCCGACGCCGCCACGCTCGCCCGCGAGGTCGGGATCCCCCTCGCGCACGCCGAGAGCCTGGTCGAGGCCGCGCGGCAAGGCAAGCTCGGCAAGGCCACGGTGGTCGAGCTGCTCCGCTTCAAGGCAGGTCCGGGGCTCTCCGACGCTCAGCTGCTCAGGGGCACGCAGGCCGAGCTGCGGGCCGCTGGGCTGACGGAGGCCCGCGCCCAGGAGCTGGTCCGCTTCCGCGACTCGGCCCGCCGGGCGAACCTGCACTTCCGCGAGGTGCGCGCGATCGCCGAGGCCCGCGCCCGCGGCGTCGAGGCCGCGCGCGAGTCGGTGCGCGCCTCGGGCGAGGTCACCGGTCGCGTCAAGAACATCGCCAAGGCGCTCGGGCTGCGCGCCGAGCCCGCCAACATCAGCGAGGCGCGCGCCGAGGCCGCGCGCCTGCGCGCCGAGGTCGCGGGGCTCAGGACCGCCGGGACCGACGCCCTCGGTCCCTTCCGCCGCGCAGACGGCACGATCGACTGGAGCCGCTTCGGCAGGAGCGAGCTGGCCCGCGGGGCGGGCGGCGTGGCGCACTTCGCCTTCGCGCTCTTCCTCAAGGAGCTGGCCGTCGTGCTCCGCACGGGGGACGACGCGCGCCTGGGCGAGTTCGTCGACGGCCTGATGACGACGGACTTCTTCGTCAACTACGGCCTCTTCGCCGCCGGCGCCCGCGCCGCGGACGTCGCCTACGGGCGCTACGTGCGCCGGCTGGCGCGCAAGAAGTTCGTCAACGGCGTGATCCGCAGCAACCTGGTCCTCGCGGCCGGCCTCGCGGTTCCCCAGGCCGTGCGCGGCCAGTTCGAGCTCGACACCTACCTGGTCGACGTGGCAGCGCTGGGGCTCTCGGCCACGGCGGTCAAGGCCGGCGTCGAGGGGGTCAAGGGCGTATGGCGCCTGGTCCGCGCCGGGCGCGGCGCGGTCCACCTCGGCCGCCTCGCGAGCCCGGTGGGCTGGGTCTACACCGCCGGCGAGACGGCGCTGGTCCTGATCGTGGGCGACCACCTCGCCAACCGCTTCGACGCCTACCTGACCAAGCGTGAGCTGCGGGACAAGATCAAGCAGGCCGAGTCCGCCCTCAACGACCTGCTGGGCCGCCTCGAGCGCGGCGAGAGCGTCCTGCCCGCGCACATTCAGGAGGCCCTCGACCGCGTCGAGCGCGCCTACGACGACATGCGCCGCCTCGAGATGATGCCCCTGGACGCGCGCGTCCGCGCCTTCAGGCGGGAGATCAACGGGGCCAGCGGCCAGATGCTCGAGGCCGAGACCTCGCTGCGGGCCCTCGAGGAGCGCTTCGCCGAGAACCCCAACCTGCGCCGCAACCTCGAGGAGCGCTTCGGCTCGACCGAGGCCTACCTGGAGCGCCTGCGCGAGGCTCGCTCGGGTGAAGCCGAGGAGCGCATTCGCAGCGAAGCGGAGCGCTTCGAGCGCGACTTCCCGCGCGACCTCGAGCGTGCCTACCGCGGCGAGGCCGAGCCCGGCCAGCCGCCGGCCCCCGACTCGCGCCTCGACCTCTACGACCAGGAGACGACCTGGATCCTCAAGGCCCTGGACGCGACGACCGACCCCGAGGCCCGCCGGCACCTCGCCCTGGCGCTCGAGCGCGTCCGCCTGGGGCGCGCGATGGACGCCAGCGTGCTCGCGGCGGGGGGCAACCCGGCCTCCCAACCCGCGCGCTCGGCCCGCCCCGAAGAGGCCTTCGTCGGCGCAGCGGACCGCGTTCGCGGCGAATAGCAGCGTCTGGTTGCGCACGTCGGAGGGTGCGTCTAACTTAGGGTGTCGCCGATCGGCGTCACCCTCAGGAGCCCCTGTGTTGCCGCGCGGAACCACCCTATCTTCGCTCCTCGTGGCCGCTCTGGCCGCCCTGGCGGCGGGGACCCCGGCCTGGGCCCAGCAGCGCGGGCCGCGCGCGGACGAGAGCACCAAGCCTCAGGTCGCCTGGGAGCTGGGACCCGAGACCCGCCGCGTAATCCGCCAGGGGGTCGAGTGGCTGGCCGAGGAGCAGCTCAAGCGCTCCGGGCGCTGGCCCTGCCGACGGCCCGAGTGGCAGCTCTCGGTGACCTCCCTGGCGGGGCTCGCCCTCGTCGCTCACGGCGTCAGCCCAGACCGCGGCCCCCACAGCGACACCCTCCGCCGCTGCGTCGAGTGGCTGCTCGACAACCAGAAGCAAGAGGGGCCCTTCAAGGGCTTGATCTGCGACCGCCCCAACCCCATGGAGGCGAAGGAGCGGCCGATGCACGGCCACGGCTTCGCGCTCCTGCTCCTGGGCCAGGTCTACGGGACCAGCCACGACCCCGCCCTGCGCGAGCGGCTCCACGTCGCGATCGTCGCGGGCGTGCGGCTGACGGAGCGCACGATCAGCCCCCGCGGCGGCTGGTACTACTACCCGCGCTCGCAGGGCGACGAGGGCTCGGTCACGATCACGCAGCTTCAGGCGCTCCGCTCGGCGCGCAACGCTGGCATCGCGGTCAGCTCTTCGGTCGTCGAGCGCGCGCTCGAATACGTGCGCAAGAGCCAGCAGCCCGACGGCGGGGTGCAATACATGCTCAACCGGGGCAACGCCTCGGCCGCGCTGACGGCGGCCGGCGTGGTGTGCCTCCAGAGCGCGGGCGAATACGGCTCGGACGCGATCGAGCGCGGCTACGCCTACCTGCGGCGCAACATCGTGATCGAGTTCCCCGAGCGGCAGAAGTGGTTCTTCTACACCCACCTCTACGCGGCTCAGGCCATGTTTCAGCGGGGCGGCGCCGCCTGGAAGGGCTACTTCCCGCGGATTCGCCAGGAGCTGCTCTCGCTCAAGCAGGGTCGGCACTGGGAGAGCCCCTACGGGTCGGTCTACGGGACCGCGATCTCGCTGCTGATCCTGCAGCTTCCCAACCGCTTCCTGCCGATCTATCAGCGCTAAGGAGACCAGGTGGACCCCACGGCCAGCCCAGCGGTTTGGACGGCGCTCTACGAGACCGAGCAGCTGATCAGCGCCAAGACCTTCGACCTCCGCCGCACGGCGCGCTCGTGCCTCGACCTGGCGATGCAAATGGCCGGGGCCGAGGCGGGCTTCCTCGCCACCTACGACCGCGGCCAGGACCTGGTGCTCGTCTCCTCACGCGGGGTCGACGAGGCGGGGGTCCTCGAGGAGCCGCGCCTGGCGCAGTGCTACGAGCTCGCCTGCGAGCAGGACGAGGTCCTGGTGCGGATCGGCTTCACGACCGGAGGTCCGCTGCGCCTGCGCGGCGGGAGCGCGAACCTGTTGGTGGTCCCCCTCCGCCTGCGCCTCCGCCCCCGTGACGAGAGCGGGCTCGACAAGGAGCGCCGCCGCTACCCCAGCCAGGAGGTCAAGAAGCCGCTCGGGATCCTGTTCCTCGCCACGCCCCACGGCCCCGAGCCGAGCGCCCACCTCGTCGACGTGCTGATCAACTACGGCGAGCACGTCAGCGAGGTGCTGACCAACGCCAACCTCTACCACGACGCGACCCGCGACCCGCTGACCGACCTCTACCGCCGGCCCGAGCTCGAGCGCCACCTCGCGGTCGAGACCCGGCTGGCCCTGCACACCAACACCCCCGTCGGCTTGATCATGATCGACATCGACGGGCTGTCCCGGATCAACGAGGACCAGGGGCGCGCGCGCGGCGACAAGGTCATCTCGCGGGTGGCGCGCTTGATCCGCGCCCAGGTCCGCGAGGGCGACGCCTGCATTCGCTACGGCGGGGAGGAGTTCGCCGTCGTGCTCCCGGGCACCGACGCCGACGGATCCCTGGCCACGGCCGAGAAGATCCGCCGCGCGGTCGAGGACTACCCGGGCTTCGGCGCGGGGGTCAAGGTCGCGATCTCGGCGGGCCTCGCGGTCTTCCCCCAGCACGCGGACTCGCCCGAGAAGCTGCTGCGCAAGGCCGACCAGACCCTGTTCATCGCCAAGCAGGAGGGCGGGAACAAGGTGCTCCTGTGGCACCGTCGGATCCCCAAGCACGCCCTGCGCTCCGACAAGCTGATCGGGATCATCACGGGCAACCAGGCCAAGGACTATCGCAACGTGATGCTGCTGCTGGACACCATCGTGGTGGTCAACAGCGTGCTGGAGCGCAAGCAGGTGCTCACGACCCTGCTCGACATCATGCTCCAGCTCTCGGGCTGCAGCCGGGGCGTGCTCTACCTCGAACGCGAGGGGCGCCTCGAGGTAGAGCTGGCCCAGGACGACCGCGGCGGCACGGCCGACACCCAGACCGTCGCGCGCGAGGTGCTCGAGCAGGCGCGCCGCGAGACGACGCCGATCCTCGTCCGCGGCGACGAGGACGACGACGAGCTGGCCCTGGGCGAGGCGGTCCGCGCGGCGGCCCTCGAGGTCAGCCTGGCCCTGCCCCTCGTCGTGAAGGGCAAGACGATCGGCGTGCTCTACCTCGACTCGCCCGAGGCCAAGCCCGAGCTGGAGGAGAGCGACCTGATCTTCATGCAGGCCCTCTCGCGCGAGCTCGGCAACGCGCTCGAGAAGGCCCGCCTCTACCAGGAGAACCTCGAGCAGAAGCGCGCGCTGGAGGACATGACCGCTCAGCTGGCGCAGAAGGTCCAGGTCCAGGCGACCGAGCTGGCCGAGGCCAACCGCAGCCTCTCGGAGCTGAAGCTGCGCTTCAACTACGACCGGATCGTGGGCAAGTCCGAGCCGATGCAGAAGGTGTTCAAGCTGCTCGACCGGATCACCGACACCAACGTGCCGGTGCTGATCCAGGGCGAGACGGGCACCGGCAAGGAGCTGGTCGCGCGCGCGCTCCACCTCAACGGGCCGCGCCGCGACGCCCCCTTCGTCTCGGTCAACTGCTCGGCGGTGACCGAGTCCCTGATGGAGAGCGAGCTCTTCGGCCACGTGAAGGGCGCCTTCACCGGCGCGGACCGCGACAAGGCGGGCCTCTTCGAGCAGGCCCACGGCGGCACGATCTTCCTGGACGAGGTCCAGGACATGTCGCCCAGCATGCAGCGCGAGCTGCTGCGCGTGCTGCAGGAGGGCGAGGTCCGCCGCGTGGGCGGCAAGGACATCATTCACGTCGACGTGCGCGTGATCTCGGCCACCAACAAGGACCTGCGCCGCCTCGTCAACGAAGGGGCCTTCCGCCAGGACCTCTTCTACCGGCTCAACGTCGTCTCGACCGAGCTGCCGCCCCTGCGCGACCGCAAGGAGGACATCCCCCTCATCGTGCAGAAGCTGCTCGAGAACGAGAAGACGCCCGAGGGCATTCCGATCCGGATGAGCAAGGAGGCCCTGCGCGCGATCCTCCGCTACGACTGGCCTGGCAACGTGCGCGAGCTGCAGAACCAGATCGAGAAGGCCGTGCTCCTGATGGAGGGCGAGACGATCCTCGACGAGCACCTCCGCTTCGAGTCGGACCCCGCCGGCAAGACGGGCGTCTCCGCCCTCTTCGACATGGAGTACAGCGACGCTAAGCAAGCCTTCGCGCGCGAGTACCTCAAGTCGGTCCTGGCGCGCAACGGCGGCAACGTGACCCGCGCGGCGACCGAGGCCGGGGTCGTCCGCTCGAGCTTCCACAAGATGATGCGCAAGCACGGGATCTCGGCCAAGGACTTCGCCAGCGCACGCAAGGTCACCCGGGACTGAGCGTCGCCCTGGGCAGAGCCGAGCTGCGACCGATTGCCGCAGATCGCGCGGACCCGCGCCCATAGCGTCAGGGTCGTGAGCCAGCCCGACGCCAGACGCTATGGAGCCGCCCTCTTGGCGCTCACGCTGTGTCTGCTCGAGCTCTTGCCGGCGCTGGTCTGGGCGCGTCCCCTCGACTACCCCTGCCAGGCCCACCAGTGCGCCTGCACCAGCCGCGCGGCCTGTCTGGCCGACTGCTGCTGCTTCCCTCGCGAGCGCGTCGAGAGCCTCGCCCAGAGCCCAGCCGAGAGCAGCTCCTGCTGCGCGAAGAGTCCTCCAGCCCCGCCAGCGGGCGCGGAGCTCTACGACTCCTGCGGCGGGGAGCTGGACGAGGGCGCCGCGGTGGGCCTCGGCTCGCGCCTGCTCGTGCTCCCGCCCGAACTCTCCCCCGAGCCCAGCCTGGGGCTGGGGCTGCCCGAGCGACCTTCCGTTGCCGAGGGACGCCGTCCCTCGCCCCCGACGCCGCCCCCGCGGCGCTAGCCCGCAAACATCACCATTAGTGAAACAAGGACGTCGTACCTCGCTGCCAT
>CALDQK010000840.1 GCA_937911525.1 uncultured bacterium | reverse complement strand
GCCGCCGCCGCCCTGGAGCGGATCGGCGCCGAGCTCGAGCGGCGGGCCGAGATCGCCGAGGACTGGGAGGGGAACCTGGCCCGCCTCGACGGGTTCCTCGCCCCCGAGCGCGCGTCGCTCGAGGCCGAGCCCGACCGGCGCGTGGTGTGGCGGATCGGGGTCCAGGACGGGCTCGAGGTCAAGGCCTACGAGCAGCGCCGGCGCACCTCGGGCAGCGGCTTCACCCGCGGGCGCGGGCTCAGCTTCCAGCGCCTGATCCACGAGCGCGCCCTGTGGACCACGCCGGAGGCCCGGGCCTTGGCGGAGCAGGTCACGCGTCACGTGCGGCGCCACCAGGGGACCCACTACCAGCTCGACCCGCACCACGCGCTCCTGGCTCTGGTCGGCAGCCCGCGCGTGAGCTGGGAGCACGCCCCCGAGCGCGCGGTCCAGGTCGAGCGGGCCTCGCTCTCGCTGCGGCTGGAGCCGGCCCCCCTCGGGGCCCTGCGCCTGGCGGCCAGCTTCGGCGGGGTGCCCGTCGAGGCGACCGCCGAGCTCTGCGAGGAGTCTCCGATCGCCTACCCGCTCCTGGACGAGGACCGGATCCTGGTCGGACACGCCGACGCGCAGGTGCTGCGCTTCCTGCGCCAGTTCCCGCCCGAGGCGCGCGTGTTCCCCGCGGCGGCCCGCGACGCGCTCTGCGCGCGCCTGGACGCCCTCGAGCGCCAGGTCCCCCTCGAGATCCCAGGCGAGCTCCAGTCGCCGCGCGTCGACGCCGAGAGCGAGGTCTCGCTGACCCTGCGGCCCTTGCCCAACGGGGTCGAGGTGCGCGCGGTGGTCGTCCCCGGCGAAGGCGTGGACGCCCTGGCGCCCGGGGAGGGCAGCGACGAGGTCGCGCGCTGGGAGGAGGGCAAGCGGGCCCTCCTCCGCCGTGACCTGGGCGCCGAGGCCGAGGGCGCGCGCGCGCTGCGCGAGCGGCTCGGCCTGCCCGCGCCGCGCGGCGGACGCTGGACCTGGCGGACCGAGGGCGAGGAGGCCGTCGAGCTCCTGGCGCGCCTCGACGCGCTGACCGACGTCCAGCGCAAGTGGCTCGGCCCCGAGGTCCAGGTCTCGCGCCCCGCCGGCGTCGAGGATCTCAAGCTCGAGGTCAAGGAGAAGCGTGACTGGTTCGGCCTGGAGGGGACCGTCGAGGTCCAGGGCTGGGACGTGCCCCTGGTGCGCGTGCTCAAGGCGCTGCGCAAGGGCGAGCGCCACGTGCGCGTCGACGCCCAGCGCTGGCTGCGCCTCGAGGAGGGGCTGCTCGAGCGGCTGCGCCGGATCGCGGTCTTGATCGGCAATCGCCCCACCGAGACCAGCGCCGACCTGGGCCTGCACGCCGCGCCGGCCCTGGCCGACCTGCTGGCCGACCTGCCCGAGCCCGTGCTCTGCTCGCGCTGGGAGGCCGTCGCCCAGCGCCTGCGGAACGCCGAGCAGATCCCCGACGACCCCCCGCCCGGGCTGCGCGCCGAGCTGCGCCCCTACCAGCGGCGCGGCGCCGCCTGGCTGCGCCGGCTCTCGGCGTGGGGCATGGGCGCGGTGCTGGCCGACGACATGGGCCTCGGCAAGACGGTCCAGGCGATCGCGGTCCTCCTGGCGCGCGCCGACGAGGGCCCGGCGCTGGTCGTCGCGCCGACCTCGCTGGGCGCCAACTGGCGGCGCGAGCTGGCCCGCTTCGCGCCGAGCCTGCGGGTTCAGCTCTGGCGCGAGACCGAGCGCGACGTGGCGACGATCCGCGCGCTCGGCCCGGGCGACGTGTTGATCACCAGCTACGACCTGGCGCGGATCAACTCGGTCGCCTTTCACGCCGGGCGCTGGGCCAGCCTGGTGTTCGACGAGGCCCAGCGGGTCAAGAACGCGGCCACGCGCACCGCCCAGGCCCTGCGCGAGCTGCAGGGCGACTGGCGCCTGGCCCTCAGCGGGACCCCGGTCGAGAACGCGCTGGGCGAGCTGTGGGCCCTGTTCCGGCTCGTCTCGCCGGGGCTGCTCGGCAGCTGGCAGACCTTCCAGGACCGCTACGCCGCGCCGATCGAGCGCAACGGGGACCGGACGCGCCAGGCCGAGCTGGCCGAGCGGGTCCGGCCCTTCGTGCTGCGCCGGACCAAGGCCGAGGTGCTCTCGGAGCTGCCGCCGCGGACCGAGGTCCGGGTCGAGGTCGAGCTGACGCCCAAGGAGCGCGAGCTCTACGAGGGCGCGCGCCTGGCGGCCCTGCTCGACTTCGAGCGCCTGACCCCAGGCGAGGACCTCCCTCAGCCCCGCTTCCAGGTCTTGGCGGCCCTGACCCGCTTGCGTCAGCTGGCGTGTCACGTCGGCCTCGTGGACGAGCACTGGCGCGAGGGCTCGAGCAAGCTGCGCGCCTTCCTCGAGCTGCGCGAGGAGCTCTCGGGGGCGGGGCACCGGGCCCTGGTGTTCAGCCAGTTCACCCGCCACCTGAAGCTGGTGCGCGAGGCGCTCGCCGAGCAGGGCGTCGAGACGCTCTACCTCGACGGGAGGACGCCCGCCCGCAAGCGGCAGGAGCTGGTCGATCGTTTCCAGCAAGGCGAGGGGGAGCTCTTCCTGATCTCGCTCAAGGCCGGGGGCACGGGGCTCAACCTGACCGAGGCCAGCTACGTGGTGCACCTCGACCCCTGGTGGAACCCCGCCGTCGAGGACCAGGCCACCGATCGGGCCCACCGGATCGGTCAGACCAAGCCCGTCACGGTGTATCGCCTCGTCAGCAGCGACACGATCGAGGAGCAGATCCTGGCGCTGCACGAGACCAAGCGCGACCTGAGCAGCAGCGTCCTCAGCGGCGCCAACCAGGCCGGGCGGCTCTCGACCGACGAGCTGATCCACCTGATCCGCTGGGGCGGCCAGCCGCTGCCGACGGCCGAGGATGCGCCCGCGCGCGCCGCCGAGCTGGCCAAGCCGCCGCCGGAGCCGGAACGACCCGCGCCGCCGCCGGCCTACAAGGCGAACCAGGAGGGCCCCGAGGACGAGTGGGACTTCCGCTTCTCCGAGGGGGTCCGTGAGCAGCGGCGCCGCCATCGGCTCAGCCAGAAGGCCATGGCTGAGCGTCTGGGCGTGAGCGCGGCGACCCTGCGCCGCTGGGAGAAGGGCGGGGAGCCGCGCGAGCTCGATCTCGAGCGCCGGGTGCGCGAGCAGCTCTTCGCGGACTGGCGCACGCGCTAGCGTCGCGCTCTCAGGGCGCAACTCGCAGATCGAGGGCGGTCCTCTCAGCCTGAGAGCTGGGGGCGCTCCTCAGCCCTAAGTCCTTCGAGACCAGCCGGCCAGGCTTGGCCCTCGCCTTGCCCAGGGGGAGGCACACGAAGAGGAGATCGCCATGATCAAGCTTGCCACGACCGCCCTGACCCTGACCCTCAGCCTCGCTCTCGCCCTTAGCGGCGGCGCCGCCCAGGCCTCCGCAGGGGTCGCAGCCACCACCAGCGACGTGGCGGCCCTCGCCAGCGCCTGCGCGGCGGGCGCGACCAGCGCCAGCGCGACCAGCGTCGAGAGCGCCAGCTGGGCGAGCGTCGACAGCGCCGCCGGGTCGGGCGTCACCAGCGCCACGGCTCCGGTCGGCTCCCAGGACCGCGCCAACTAACCCCAGCTCGGGCCCCTGGCTCTCCCAATCCCCCTACCCCTGCCTGCTGGGGGTCCGAGCTTCCTTCCCCTTCCCTGCGTGTCCCTGAGTCCCTGAGTTTCCCTCCCCCCTCTCTCGCCCCCAGGAAGCGCCTCCTCCCTCTCGAGGGCGGAGGCTCTCCTGTTTGCGGAGCCGCACCCGGGTTGCCCGGGGTGTTCCTAGCGTGTCTCCTGTAGTCATGCCTGGATACCCGCACCTCGCCCCTCGCGTGGGGACCCTCCGCCCCTCGCCCTTCGCCGCCTTCGCGGACCGGATCGCGCGCGCGCAGCGCGACCCCGAGTTCGTCCCCCTGCACCTGGGCGACACCTACCCGCTCCCGCCCGAGGCGGCGCGGCGGGTGGTGATCGACGAGCCGTCGTTGCATCGCTACGGCCCCGTGGGCGGAGACCTCGAGCTGCGCGAGGCCGGCGCGGCCGACCTGCGCCAGCTGGGTCTGTCCTGGGCCGAGACGGCCACGACCTTCGTGACGCCGGGCGCGACCGGCGGACTGGACGTCGCCTGCGCGACCCTCTTCGCTCCCGGCGACGAGGTGATCGTGCTGACCCCGTCCTGGCCGCTGATCTTCGGGATCCTGACTCGCCACGGCGCGACCCTCGTCCAGACCCCCGTCAGCGAGTCGGGGGCGCTGCCCGAGCCGAGCGCGCTGGCGGCCCGGGTCGAGGCGGCCCTGACGGACAAGAGCGCGGGCCTCTACCTCTGCAACCCCAACAACCCGGTCGGCTTCACCTACTCAGCCGAGCACCTGGCCGCCCTCTGCGAGCTGGTCGTGTCGCGTGGGCTGTGGTTCGTCTGCGACTCGGTCTACACCGACCTGCTGCCCGACCTGAGCATCAAGCCCCTGGCCGCGCTGCCCGAGTCCCTGGCCGAGCGGACCTCGGTCGTGACCTCCTACTCCAAGAGCCTCGGCCTGGCCGGTCACCGCGTCGGGCTGCTCTCGGCGGCCCCGGCCGTGGCGGCCAAGGCCGCGGCCATGCAGACCTTCACCACCTACCACCCCTCCCGGATCGGTCAGGCCATGGCGCTGGCCTCGCTCCAGCGCGACGCCGCCGAGTCCCGCGCCGGCCGCAGCGCCCTGGTCAAGGAGGGGATCGAGCTGACCCTCCAGCACTTGCGCGGCGTCGTGCCCCTGGTGGCCGAGCCGGAGGGCGGCGCCTTCGTGTTCCTCGACCTGCGCGAGCGCGCGGCCGACGGCGACGCCCTGCTGCAGCTCTTGTTGGACTGCATGGACCAGGGCGTGTCCCTCGCTCCCGGCGAGGCCTTCGGCGACGACTTCGCCCGCTTCGCGCGCCTCTGCTACACGGCCGTTCCGCCCGAGCGCCTGCGCGTGGGCCTGGAGCGGCTCGCGCAGCTGCTCGGCTAGACGCTCAGTCCCCGTCAGGCGCTCGTCGCTGAGAGCGGTGTCGGCGCGGACTCCCCCGCGCGCCAGTGCAGGGCCGCCACACTCACGGGGGCGTGGACCAGGCGCGGCACGAGCGCCCGCTGCAGGCGGGGCAGGGCGTGGAAGGGGACGTTGGGGTAGGCGTGGTGCGCGGCGTGGTAGGGCATGTTCCACAGCAGCCAGCGGAGGAGCGCGCCGACCTCGAGGGTGCGGGTCCGCGCCAGGATCGAGCCCTCGTGGGGCAGGCCGCGGTGCTCGCAGGTGATGTAGACCGAGAGCAGGGCGTGGCCGACGACGAAGGCCAGGTAGACGCGCAGCAGACGGGGCTCCAGGCTCCAGGCCAGCGCGACGAAGCCCGCGTGCAGCGCGAGCCACAGGCGGGACTCCCAGGCCACGCGGCGGCGCTGGCGGGCGCGCACGAAGGGCAGCGCTCGGTCCCACAGCGCCGCGGGCAGGAAGGGGACCGCGCTCGCGAGGACGAAGGCGACGCGCGCCAGGAGCACGGGCAGGCCCGAGACCGTGC
>CALDQK010000839.1 GCA_937911525.1 uncultured bacterium | reverse complement strand
CGCCGTGATCGAGGCGCTGGAGGCCGAGGCGACCTGCCTCCTGATCGACGAGGACACCTCGGCCACCAACTTCATGCTCCGCGACGCGCGCATGCAGGCCCTGATCGCGCGCGAGCACGAGCCGATCACGCCCTACCTCGACCGCGCCCGCGGACTGGCCGAGCGCGGCGTCTCGACCGTGCTCGTGGTCGGCGGCGCGGGCGACTACTTCGACGTGGCCGACACCGTGATCGCCATGGAGGCCTACGCGCCGCGCTGCGCGACCGAGGCCGCCCGCCGGATCGCGGCCGAGCTCCCCAGCCAGCGCCAGGCCGAGGCCCGCCCCTGGGAGCCGCCCCGCCCGCGGACCCTCGACCTGCGCTCGCTCGACGCACGCAAGGGCCGCCGCGAGGCGAGCGTCAAGGTCCCGGCCCCCGACCGCTGCTTGTTCGGCGCCCGCGAGGTCGCCCTCGGCGCGGTCGAGCAGCTGGTGGAGCCCGCCCAGGTGCGCGCGATCGCCCGCGCCCTGATCTGGGCCCGCGAGCACGCGCGCGAGCGCGAGGTCGGCGCCCTGGCCCGCGAGGTCATGAGCGCGATCGAGGCCGAGGGCGTGGAGGTCGTCCAGGACTGGCTCTCGGGCGACCTGGCCCGCTTCCGCCGCGCCGAGCTGATCGCCTTCCTCTCCCGCCTGCGCGGGCTGCGAGTCGAGTAGCCCTCATTCCTGAACACCGAGAACACCGAGGCGTGCCCGTGCCCGTGCCCGTCTGACCAACCCACACACTTCATGAGGCCCATGCACGTCCGGGCACGGCACGCCGCCCCACAGCTCGTGTCACACGCTCGCGAGGCGAGGGCGTCCAGACGTGGCGCTATAGAAGGAAAGGAGGAATCAAGGAAGGACAGGAAGGCTGCGGGTGCCGGGAATGCGAAAGCAGTCTCTCGAGATGCGCTTGCTGCACTTCGCTCCTCGATGCCGAGATCGCAGATCTCGCCGATTTCCTCTCCTTCCTCATTTCCTGCTTTCATCCAAAAGCGCCACGTCAAGCCGCCTCCGACCGTCCTTTCGCAGCTCGGAGGCCAAGCCCGAGAGAAGTGGGCACGAAGCACCATGCCAGTCCTCGGTCAGGAACTAGCCCCTCACCTCAGCGGCGCGCCGCAGTGCACGCAGTAGCGGGGGTCCTCGCCGTCCTGGTATTCCTCAACTCGTCGCCGGCGACTCCTCGCGCCCGTCCGCGTGCCGCGCCCAGCGACCGCGCTCGCGCGGGTGGACGGGCGCGTCGCTCTCCCAGGGCCAGCCGCCGAAGCCGTCGCGCTGGTAGTCGCGCATGGCCTCCAGCAGCTCGACGCGCCGGTTCATGACGAAGGGCCCGTGCTGCGCGACGGGCTCGCCGATCGGCCGCCCCTCGAGGAGCAAGACCTCCGCCTCGCTGCGGCCTTCCAGCTCGAGCTCCACCTCCGCGCGCGCCTCGACCCGCTCGCCGCGGACCACCTCGCCCGCCAGCGCGACCTCGCCCGCGAACACGTAGAGGCTGCGACCCACCCCGGGGTCCAAGGCCGGCAGGGTCAGCCCTCCGCCCGCCTCCAGGCGGATCGTGGCGATCGCGACCTGGTTCGCCGGTTCCGCGGCCCAGGAGCTGGGCGGCGGCGCAGGCGGCGTGACTCCGAAGCGCTCGCCCGCCACCAGGAGCACCTCGACTCCTGCGCGGCGCACCACCGGCAGGCGCTCCGCCCAGAGCATCGAGAAGTGCGGCTCGACCCGCTTGTCGCGCGCCGGGAGGTTCAGCCAGATCTGAAAGAGCTCGCAGGGGTTGGCTCGCGAGCGCTCGATCAGGGGGAACATTTCGCTGTGCACGATCCCGCGGCCGGCGGTCATCCACTGCGCGTCCCCCTTGCCGAAGCGCGCCGCCGCGCCGAGGGAGTCCGAGTGGTCCACGAAGCCCCGGCGGGCGAGGGTCACCGTCTCGAAGCCCCGGTGCGGGTGGCGCGGGAAGCCCGGCACCTCCTCGCCGTGATACATGCTCCAGCCCTCGCGCCCGCTGAAGTCCATGCCCAGCGAGCGACCGCGCAGCTGCTCGGGGTCGAGGCCGAGCGCCTCGTTGCCCGCGGGGTAGTCGTCGCGGTGGTGGACGCAGAACAGGAAGGGGTCGCGCGTCGGCCAGGGCGGGGCTCCGAGGGGGGTGCGGGAGAGGATCGCCATGCCGTCGAGCCTACTCAGAGCGCGCGTTCCCCCTCACCGCTGCGCCCGAATCCCACGGTTGGGAACCACTTACGTCTCCCGAGGGCGGAATCGCACAGCCACAGCAGGACTTGCGGCGGGGTCCAGAGGTTGCGGTGCCTGGGGAATGCGACGTGTTCTCCTGGCCGCGCTCCTCCTGAGCGCCCTGCTCTATCTCCCTGGCTCGAGCCGGGGCGGCCCCTACGACGACTACAAGTCGCTCAACAAGGCCGAGCGCCGCCTGGCGCTGCGCTACTTCTGGCAGATCGGCAAGGTCAAGAGCGCGGCGGAGCTGGCGCGGCGGGAGTCCACGGCCCGCTACCCGCAGCTCTCGGGCCAAGACGACCAGCGCGACGCGCACCGGCACAGCACCTGGAACGGGGCCATGACCGCCAAGCTCGAGAGCGAGCAGGCGGCCAAGCGCTGGGGCGACGCCCACGAGGAGATCCCCAACAACCCCGCGCAGCGCAAGGCCATGGACCTGAGCAACAACGCCAAGGGCCGCGCGATCGTGTGGAGCCAGCGGCAGCGGAGCGGCCCCTGGTGGTGGCGCAAGACGCGCTTCCCCTCGGAGAGCCAGATCGCGGACCGCATGCAGCAGGCCGTGAACAACGGCGAGCTGGTCA
The DNA here is from genome assembly GCA_937911525.1 of uncultured bacterium. GTDB lineage: Bacteria > Planctomycetota > J058 > J058 > J058 > NORP233. The sequence continues at coordinate 5,720 of CALDQK010000839.1, read as the reverse complement.
TGATCGAAGAGGTCAACGGCCAGCGCGACCCGCAGGCCGGCCGGCATGTCCCCACGCAGCGCCCCTAGGCCCTCAGGCCCCGTGACCCGCGAGTGAGCAGCGAGTGAACGCCGCGGCGCGCTGGCGAGCAGGCGCGCTCTTGCTGGGCGCCGCGCTGCTCGCTGCCCTCGTGTTCGCCCTACTCGCGCCGGGTCCGGCTGAGGACCCCCGCGAGACCCCCGGCCCGGCCGCCGAGGCCAGCGCGACCGCCTCCCGGGCGCCCGTCCGCTTCGACCCAGCCCCAAAGACCTCCCTCGCCCCCGAGCCCACGGCTCCCGCAGGAGCTCCCGCGGTTCCGCGGGCCCCCGAGCGGCCGCCTCCGCCCGAGGCCGGCGCCTCGACCCTCCGCCCCGTCCGGGGGCGGGTGATCGACGCCGCCACGCGGCAGCCGATCGCGGGGGCCTGGGTCGCCTGGCGCCTGCCGCCGCCGCGGCTGGTCGAGCAGCTCCTCCCTCGCGCCGAGGCCGGCGACCCCGGGATCAGCGACGCCGAGGGCCGCTTCCGGCTGGAGCGCCTCCCCGACGACCTGGCCCTCCACTCGAGCGTGCACGCCGTCGCGCCGGGATACGCCTACCTCGTCCACCCCGCTCCGCTGGCCGGCGAGCTCGAGCTGGCCCTGACGCCTGCCGCCACCCTGGAGCTGGTCCTGGACCCCCCGCCGCCGCCGGGGGCCGAGGCCCCGCCCGCGCAGGTCCGCCTCGAGCCCCTGGCCAGCTCGACGCCCCTGCCGGCCCTGCGCCGACTGGCGCGGGCGCTCCCGCCCTGGGGCCCCCAGCCCGAGCGCTACTGGCTGCGCCACCTGCCACCCGGCCGCTATCGCCTGCGCGTCGACCCGCAGGTGGCCGGCGAACGCACGCACGAGCTGACCCTGACCCCGGGTCAGGTCAGCCGGCTGCGGATCCAGCGCGCGCCTCGGGTCGAGGCCAGCGGCGTCCTGAGCGGCCCCGAGGGCCCGCTCTCCGACGCCGAGCTGCTCCTGATCGACCTCGAGACGGCGACCACCTACCCCCTCCGCACGGGGCCTGCCGGCACCTTCACGCGCGAGCTGCCCCTGGCGCGCTACCGAGTCCGCCTCCTCGACGGCCGCTCGGAGCGCGCCTTGCCCGGCGAGCACTCGCCCGGGGCTGGGCTCCGACTCGAGCTCCCCGAGCGCGGCGAGCGCCACGCCCTCCAGCTCTCGCGCGAGGGCGGGCCGCTCCGCTCCGACCAGCTCGGGCTGGTCCGCCTCGACCTGGCCCTGGGCGACCTGATCGACCTGCCCCCCGGCCCCGAGCCCGGCTCCTACCTCACGCGCGCGCCCGCCGGCCGCTACGCGCTCTTCGAGGGCGCCTGCTACCTGGCCGAGGTCGAGCTGCCCCGCCCCCCCGGGGCCCCCGCCCTGGACCTGCCCCGCGGAACGCTCGAGGTCACCCTCCGCCTCCCGCCCGAGCTGCGTCCCGGCGAGGCGATCCGCGGGACTCTGGCCCTCCTGCCCAGCCACGTCCACAGCGCGCGCCCCGACCTGGCCGAGCGCTTCCTCGCGGCCGCGGCCCTCCCCTTCCGCCTGACCCGCGAGGAGCGCACCCAGCGCCTCCCCCTGGCCGCCGCCGGGAGCTATCGCTTGCTCGGCCAGAGCGACCTCGGCCCCCTGCGAGCGACCCAGGAGCTGGAGCCCGGGGCGCGGATCGAGCTGGAGTGGCCCTGAGCCGGTAAGGACTTAGCTGCCCTCTTCGAGACCGGGCCGGACCCTCGCGCCCCGCCCTGCGGATGAGCGGGGTGGAAGGGAGCACCCCATGTGTTCGAGCGTGCTGCTGGCTGAAGACGACCCCACGGTTCGCGCGGTGACCGCGTGTCTGCTCGAGCGGACCTTTCACTGCCGCGTCGAGTCCTTCTGCGACGGGGCCCGCGCCCTGGCGCGGCTGCAGGAAGGAGGAGACCAGGTCGAACTCCTGATCCTGGACGTTCACATGCCCTACATGGGCGGCTTCGAGCTCCTGGAGGCCGCGCGCGCCATGGGCGTCGGCGCCCCCGCCTTGATCCACAGCGGCGACCCGACCCAGCGGATCACCGCCGAGGAGCTCGGCGCCAAGTTCCTGCTCAAGCCTTGGCGCGCTCCCGACATGATCGAGCTCCTCGCCAGCTTCGACCTGGCGCGCCCTTGCCTGACGCCTGCGGAGAGGGCCGACGCAGGCGCGTCCCGCAGCGCATAGCTCCTCGCGCACCGGACCGCGGCGCAGGGCCAACCAACCGCTAAACTCCCGCCGTGCGAATCGTGATCGTTGGCGGCGGCGTCGTAGGGCAACACCTCGCGGAGTTCCTCGTGAGCGAGGACCACGATCTGACGATCGTGGAGCAGGACGCCACCCTCTGCGCCCAGCTCTCGGAGCGCCTCGACGTGTTCACGATCGCGGGGAACGGCGGCTCGCCGCAGATCCTCGAGGAGGCCGGCCTGCGCGAGGCCGAGATGGTCGTGGCGGTCACCGACTCCGACTACCTCAACATGTTCATTTGCCTGCTGGCCGAGAGCATGGGGGTCAAGAAGAAGCTGGCCCGCGTCCGCACCGAGGAGTACGCGCGCGAGCCCAACCTCGGCCTGATCCGACGCAAGCTCGCCCTCGACCGGGTGATCAACCCCGAGGGCCTCGTCGTCGATCAGATCGCGCACATTCTCACGACCCCCGGCGCGACCGCCGGGTTCAGCCTGGCCGAGGGCGCGATCTGGCTGCACGGGTTCACGGTCCAGCCGGGCACCCCCCTCGCGGGGCGCCAGCTCAAGGAGGTGCGCGAGCTCCTCCCCGCCGAGCACCCGGTCCTGATCGCGAGCGTGGTCCGCAACACGCGCCAGCTCGTCCCCGGCGGCGAGGACCGCCTCCAGGCCGGCGACCGGATCCAGGTCGTGATGGCCAAGGGCACCCTCGAGCCCTTCCTCGAGCTCGTCGAGCGCCGCCGCCGCCCCGTCGAGCGCGCCTTCGTGTTCGACGGCGGCCGGCTGGGGCTGGCGATCGCGCGCCGGGTCGAGCAGATCGTCCCCAACGTGGTCGTGTTCGAGCCCAACCCCGAGCGGGCGCAGTCCGCCGCGCTGGGCGTCGAGTATTCGCTCGTGGTCGAGGGCTCGCCGACCGACCCGGACCTGCTGCACGAATACGACGTCCGCTCCTGCGACCTGTTCATCGCCGCGGGCGAGGACGAGGAGCAGAACCTGACCGCCGCGCTGCTCGCACGCCGCGCCGGCGCGCGCAAGGTGATCGTGGTCACGAGCAAGCGCGGCAACGTGCAGCTCCTCTCGGCCAGCAGCGTCGACGTCGTGATCGAGCCCAAGATGCTGACCGTGTCGGAGCTGATCACCGAGGTCCGCGGCGCCCGGGTGCTCTCGGTCGCGCGCGTGGGCGAGAACGCGGAGCTGATGGAGCTCCTGGCCACGGCGGGCTCGCCGGCCGTGGGCAAGCCCCTGGTCGAGGTCCGCCTCCCGCGCGGGATGCTGGTCGGCGCGATCGTGCGCACCAGCGGCGAGGAGACGAGCGTCGTGGTCCCGACCGGCGAGTCCGTGATCGAGCCCGGCGACAAGGCGATCGTGTTCTGCCTGCCCCGCGCCCGCGAGCAGGCCGAGCGCCTGGTCAGCGCCGGATATCGCTCGTGAAGCTCGCCCCTGCCCTGACCCTCGCCCTGGTGGCCCTCCTCTCGGCGGGCTGCCCGGACGCGAGCACCGGCCCGGGCCCGGCGGTGGCGCCCACCAACAGCGCCAGCGCCGCGCGCGCGCAGCCGGGCCTGATCACCTCCTCCCCGGCCCTGGCCGAGATGGTGTGCGCCCTCGGCGCCCGCGAGCACCTGCTCGGCGTCTCCCGCTACTGCGTCTACCCGCCCGAGCTCGACGCCCTGCCGCGGATCGGCGGGATCGTCGACCCCAACCTCGAGGCGATCGACGCCCTGGCCCCCGACCACGTCCTGCTGCAGGGCAAACACGAGGGCCTGAGCGCGCTCGCGCAGCGGCGCCCCTGGACCCTGGAGCACTTCAAGGTCGACACGGTGGCCGAGGTGCGCGGCGCGCTGACCCGGCTGGGCGAGCTGCTCGGGCGCGCCGGGGCGGCCCAGGCCGAGGTCGCCCGCCTCGACGCCGCCCTGGCCGAGGCCCGCGCCGGCGCCCCCGCCAAGGCCCCGCGCGTGCTCCTCGTGTTCGGGCGCAAGCCCGGCCCCTTGACGCAGGTCCCCTGCGTCGGGCGCGAGACCTTCCTCAGCGAGCTGCTCGAGGCCTGCGGCGGCGAGAACGCGCTCGAGCAGACGGGCTACCCGCTCGCCTCGGCCGAGGTGCTCCTGGCGCGCGCCCCCGAGCTCGTGATCGAGCTCTCGATCGAGCCCCTCGACGCCGAGGCGCGCGCGCTCCTGCGCGCCGACTGGCAGAGCCTGCCGGAGCTGCCGGCGGTCGAGCAGGAGGCGATCGCGATCGCGAGCGGCGACCACCTCCTCTTCCCGGGCCCACGCCTGGACCAGACCCTGGACAAGCTGGGCCGCGTCCTGGCCGGCGAGCGCGACGTCCAGTGAACGAGGCGGCGAGCGCGCTGCGCTGCGCCGGGGTCTCCTTCCGCTACCCGGGGGTCCCCGCGCTGGACGGCGTCGACCTCGAGCTGGCGCCCGGCGAGCTGGTCGCGCTGCTCGGCCCCAACGGCTCGGGCAAGAGCACGCTGCTCCAGCTGGCGGCCGGCCTGCTCGCCCCCCACAGCGGGAGCGTCCGCCTCGGCGAGCGCGACCCCGCCAAGCTCGACCGCGCCGAGGTCGCCCGCGAGCTGGCCTACCTCCCGGCCCGCCCCCACGTGCCCCCCGACCACAGCAGCCGCGCCCTGGTGCTCATGGGCCGCTACCCCTTCGGGCGCGGCTGGCTGGCGGACCGCCCCGACGACCTCGAGCGGGCCGAGGCAGCCCTGGCCCGCGTCGGCGCGGCCGAGCTCGCCGCGCGCCCGGCCCACGACCTCAGCAGCGGGGAGCGGCAGCGAGTCGTGCTGGCGCGCGCCCTCTGCCAGCGCGCGCCCTTCCTGCTGCTCGACGAGCCGACCTCGGCCCAGGACCTGGCCCACGCCGTCGACCTGTTCGCGCTCTTCGCCGAGCTGGCCAAGGGCGAGGGCCGCGGCGTGCTCGTCGCGACCCATGACCTGAACCAGGCCGCGCGGCACGCCGACCGCCTGGTCGTGCTCCGCGCGGGGCGGGTCGTGAAGGCCGGCCCGCCCGCCGAGGTGCTCGACGAGGCCCTCCTGCGAGAGGTGTTCGACGTCGAGGCCCTGCTCGGCCACGACGAGGGCCTGCCCTACGCGATCCCGCGCGCCCGCAAGGCGAGGGGCACAGCCGCCGGGGGGAAGGCGTGAAGGGCCAGCGCCTGGCCCTGGTGCTCGCCTCGGCGGCGGTCCTCGTCGCGGCGGTCCTGTTGGCCCCCACGATCAGCGCGGCGGACCTGCCCCCCGGAGCGGCGCGCCGCGCCCTGACCGACCTCCACCGCCCGCGCGCGCTCTTCGGCGCCCTGGCCGGCTTCGGGCTCGCCCTCGCGGGGGTCGTGCTGCAGTCGGTCCTGCGCAACCCCCTCGCCAGCCCCTACACGCTCGGGATCGCCAGCGGCGGCGCGGTCGGCGCCGTGCTCGCGATCCAGCTCGCCGGCGGGGGCTCGCTCTCGGTCAGCCTGGGCGCCTTGGTCGGGTCCTTCGGGACCGCGAGCCTGGTCT
>CALDQK010000838.1 GCA_937911525.1 uncultured bacterium | reverse complement strand
CCGCGCTTTCCAGTTTTCGAGTTTTCCCCGTTCCATCTCAGGAACGCGAAGGAGCTTTCGCTGGTTGCGACAGCTCCTTCGGCGCGGGCGCGGACCTTGCCGGTCAGGAATCAGCGCTAGCGCTAGCGCTAGCGAGCGCCCACTGCAGCCTTTCCTGCTTTCCTTCTTTCCTTCTTTCCTTCTTGTTCGCCACGTCCGCGCGCCCTCGCTCGCTGCCCTAGGAAGCGACCTCCGCTTCCTTGGTCGCGAGCAGCGCGGCCACACACAGCCCGCCGGTCACGACCTCGCTCACGATCAAGCGGATCATGACGCCGCCGGGCTGATCGAGCGCGATCCCGACCGCCCGCCCGCAGGCCAGGCCGAGCAGCGCCAGCGCGCCGAGGGCCAGGGCCGGGCGGGCCCAGGCCGCGCGGGCGGCGCCCCAGGCGAGGAAGGCGCCGATCCCCAGGTCGAGGCCGCCATACATGGCGCGCAGCTCGGCGCGGCCGGTGCCTTCGCTGGGGGTCAGCCCGACCAGGGCGCCGGCGCCGGGGTCGAGCAGGAACCACACCCCGAGGCCGAGGAACACCAATGCCAGGAAGGCGAGGTAGGCGCGGGCGAGCTTCATGCGGGGATCCTCGCCGAGAGGGGCGCCGGGGGCTCGCTTCGCAGCGGGAGCCCCTGACCTCGCAGGAGTTCTACTCGGCCGGCTTGCGCCCGCTCATCTTGTCCAGCAGGCGCACGGTCTCGTCGTAGATCGCGCGCGCCTCGGGGACGCTGGGGGCGATCGCGGTGCAGCCGAGCTTGCCGAACTCGCTCAGGCAGCCCAGCAGGTGGAACACCACGCCGGTCTCGTCGGAGCGGAAGTGGATCCCCTCGGCGACGAGCAGGTCGAGCAGGTCGACCGGGAGGATCCCCTTGTATTCGGGGGCCTTGAGGTTGTCGGTCGCGAAGTAGCAGCGCGGCTGCTTCTGGGCCGTGAAGAAGTTGCCAATGTCCTCGTCGTAGCGCCCGTCGGTGATGAACTTGAGCGTGTTGAAGGGGTGGGTCGTGCCGCCCGCGCGGAGGTTGATCTCGAGCGCGTAGAGGGTCGGGCGCCCGCCGTCCTTGGGCTCGACCGCGACGAAGTCGACGCCGAAGCGACCGATCACGCCGCGCCTGGCGAGGACCTCGCCGACCTTGCGGCCGCCCTGCGAGAGCCGGATCCGCACGCGCGGGTCGGCCGGGAAGGTCGCGCCGAGGAACACCTGCCCGCTGGGCCCGCCCAGGACCTGGTCGTGGGTCGAGACGACGTTGACCTCGCTGGCTGGGTTGACCCGGACCTGCACGCTGGGCGAGGTCTTGCGCTCGCCCTCCAGCCACAGCTCGCAGATCCCGCCCATGCGCCCGAACTGGTCGCGGTAGGCCTCGTACTCGGTGCCGACGGCCTCGAAGCGGAGGCTGGGCAGCACCTCGAGGGCCTTCTTGCCCTCGCGCAGGGGCGCCAGGTCGAGGACCGCGTTGCCCTCGCCGCTGAAGCTCTCGTTGAGCTTGACCACCAGCCGGCGCGCGTCGGGGTGCTCGGCGGCCAGGTCCTCGACGGACTCGGCCAGGTCCGCCTCGTCGCGCAGGCCCGTGCGCGCGGGCGGGGCGAGCAGGCCCGCCTCGGCGAACACCTCATGGCTGCCGGTCTTGGAGCCGAGGCTGACCAGGTCCGGGTCGCAGGCGTTGAGCGGGATCCCCAGCTGGACCGCCAGGGTCCGCTCCAGGGGCGTGGCGTTGAACACCACCAGGTGGGCGTTCTGCGGGTCGGCGATCGCGTCGCGGATCCGCTGGACCAGGCGCGGACGCCCGAGCACCTTCTGGGTCAGGGGCACCGGCGAGGCGTCGTCACAGTCCAAGAGCTGCAGGCGGCGCAGGGCGTGGGCGCGGGGCACGCTGCGCATTTGGTGGAGGAAGTAGTCGACCACCAGCGGGTTCAGCCGCTTGCTCGTGACGTAGATCACGCGCAGCCGGGGCCGGCGCAGGAGCATCAGGTTGAAGAGCGAGCGCTCCTCGTAATGGGCCACGCCCTCGATCTTGGCCAGCTCGACGGGGTCGACGCTCTGGCTGGGCACGACCACGGCCGTGTAGGGCACGTTGGGGTCGCGACGGAAGGTGAGGAAGCTGTCGCGCAGGTGGCGCTTGAGCTCGCCGAAGCGGGCGAGCTCCGCCTCGGAGCCCGGGGCTGGCTCGTAGGGGGGAATGATCACGCCGCGGGCTCCTCCCGCGGGCGCACGAACCACACCCGCCGGATCAGCTCGCCCTCGACCTCGTAGATCGCGACGGCCGTGAGCGGCTCGTCGCCGACGCCGGTCACGTGCTCCTGGTCCATGACGACCGCGCCCTCCTCGACCCGCCCGACCAGGGCCGCGTGGACGGTGCCCTGGGCGAACATGGGCCCGTAGCGCTCGCGCATGGCGGCGTGGCCGCTGAAGCGCAGGGTCCCGGCCGGGAAGTCGCGGATCTCGACCTCGGGGTGATAGCAGGCCACGAAGGCCTCGAGGTCGTGCGAGTTGTAGGCGTCCAACTGGCGCTGGGCCAGGTCGGTGGGCGTCGGCATAGAGCTGAGCTTAGCGCCTGAGGCCGGCGGCGACGCGAACCGCGGGGAACGGTGAACCTTGCCCAAGGGGGCTAGTCGCGGTCCCTCCACAGGCCGTGATGGCTCCAACCGACCCCGCCCCGGGCAAGGGGTAGGTTGACCAAGCGCGCGCAGCGCGCAGACTGAGAGTGGGGAGAGGAGCCTCACGTGGGACTCAACCAGTGCACCGCTCACGGCAACCCGTCGACCACCCGCTGCCCGGTGTGCCTCAAGCCGCTCTGCGGCAAGTGCGTCTACAGCGACGGGACCTGCTCGGCGACGTGCCTCGACAAGCGCCAGAGCTTCGGGCTCGGCATGCAGAGCCGCGTCCAGCCCGCTGGCTGGAGCCCGCTCTCGCTGCTGCGGCCGCTCTTCACCCTGGCCCTGGTCGTGGGCGCGCTGGCGGTGGCCCAGAAGATGGGCGTGTTGCCCTTCGAGCTGCCCTTCAAGCTGCCCTTCTAGGCGGGCTCCTGAGCGAGAACCTGCATGGTGCTTCGTGCCCGTGCCCGAATCGAAACCTCGACAGCTCTGAAACGCGAAGGAGCTGCCGCAGGAGCGACAGTTCCCTCCCTGTCGAGACAATGAGCGGTGAAAACTGGAAGACTCGAAGAGTCAGCTCCGCTGGGCAACCACCGCGCTTTCCAGTTTTCGAGTTTTCCCCGTTCCAGCTCAGGAACGCGAAGGAGCTGTCGCTGACTGCGACAGCTCCTTCTGCTCCTCCTTTCGGGCATGGGCACAGGCATGGGCACGGGCACGATCGGGAGCTCTCGGCCAGAACGATCAGCTACCTACTGGGTGCGGAAGAGCGCGCGAGCGATCCCGCGGTGCTGCTCGCGCAGCCCAGCCAGGCGCGAGCTCGCAGCGCGCACGAAGAGGTCGACGCCGACCCCGCTCACCTCGACCCGCAGGAGGAGCGCTGAGCGCTCGCCGTCCGGGGCGCCGACCACGACTTCGCGGATCGCGGCCGGGCTCTCGCGCAGGAGCTGATCGCTGGAGAGCTTCCAGCCGGGCGGGGCGCTGACGAGCAGCCGCTCCGCGACCTCTGGGCCCTGGATCCAGTCCTCCGCGGGCAGGCGGGGGAAGGCCAAGACCAGGCGGTGGGTCTCGTCGGGGCGGGCCTCTGGGGGGAAGAGCAGCAGCGAGCCGTCCTCTCGCGGGAAGGCGCGCCAGTCCGGCGGGAGGAAGAAGAGCAGGTCGTCTCGCAGCGGGCACACCTGCCAGGCCGCAGGGACCCCGAGCTGCACGCGCGCCGCGTTGGAGGCGTAGGCGTCGCGGGCTCGCGCCGAGCCGAGGCCGTGGGCGCGCTGGAGCAGGTAGTTGGCGTCGACCCCGCGACCTTCGCGGAAGGCCAGGCGGGCCAGCTCGTAGTAGGCCTCGGGGTCTTCGTGGGTGGTGGCGGCTTCGAGCCAGGCTCGCGCCAGGGCGGTGTTTCGCTCGACGCCGTGCCCGCAGAGCAGCGCGCGCGCGAGGGCGACCTGGGCCGGCGCGTGCCCCAGCCCGGCGGCCTTGCGCAGGGTGTCCACCCCGCGCTCCCAGAGCTGGGGCTCGGACCGCGAGAAGAAGAGCTGCCCCGCGAGGTAGAGGGCGTGCAGTCGCTCGGCGCGCGCCAGCTCCTGCAGGCGCTCCGGGGGCAGTCGCTTGCCGATCTCGATCAAGGCCGCGCGCAGGCCCAGGTCGGCGGCCTTCACCAGCCAGGTCCAGGCGGCCTCGTCCCGGCCCGCGTCGAGCTCGAGGCGCCACATGGCCAGGCACCCCCCGGGGAGCCCGCGCTGCGCCGCGCGCTCGTAGTGGGAGCGCGCGGTGTCCACGTCCCCGGCCTTCTCCCACAGGGCGCCCAGCACGAAGGAGGCCTTGCGGTCGGCGGGGGCCGCGCGCTGGGCCAGCTCGAAGGCCTCCTTGAAGGCCGGCGAGCCCGGGGCGGGCTCGCTCGCCAGGAGAGCGAGCGCCAGCACCCGGCACGCGAGCCCGTCCTCGGCGGCGGCGCGCTGGCGGAGGAGCTCGAGGGCGGCCGCTTGGCGGCCCGAGCGGAGCAGGAAGATCGCGAGGTCGGTGGTGGCGCGCTCGTTCCCGCGGCCCCGCGCCAGCTCGAGCAGGGGGACGGCCTCGCTGATCTCCCCGCGAGAGAGGAGCACTCGCCCGAGCTGGTAGATCCCCTCCAGGTCGCCGAGGAGGGCCGCTCCGCGCAGGCACTCGACCTGGCGCTGGGGGTTTCGGCTCGTGCCGCCCACCGTGCCCGAGTGGGTGCGCGCGAGCTGGACCCAGGCGAAGGCGCTCCCCGCCCGAGCCGCGCGGAGCAGCAGCGCTCGACCCTCCTCGCGCTGGCCGTGGTGGTAGAAGCGACGCATGCCCCACCAGGCGAGGGCTTCGGGGTTCCCCGTCGCCGCGGCCTGCTCCAGCAGGGCCTCGCCGGCCTCGACGTCGCGCTCGACCGTGCCGCCAGCGCTGCTCGTCAGGGCGATGCCGTAGCCGAGCATGCCGAGGGGGTGGCCCTGCTTGGCGGCGCGGCGGTAGTAGGCGGTCGCCCGCGTCCGGTCGTGCGGGAGCCAGCGCCCGTCCTCGAGCCGCTTCGCCAGGCGAACCTGCGCCTCGGCGTCGCCGGCCTCCGCCGCCCGCGCCAGCCACTGGGCGGCTTCGAGCTGCACGAGCTGGAGCTCGAGGAAGCCCGCCCGCTCGGGGAGGTGCTCGCCGAGCCACACCATGGCCGCGTGCTCGCCGCCGCGGGCCGCCTGCTCGGCGAGCTCGAAGGCGCGCCAGTCTCCCCGGGCGGCGGCCGCGCGGGCCTGCTCCCAGGCGCTCGCGCTGGGTGGCGTGGGCGAGCTCGCGCTGGCGCTCGGGTCAGGGCTCGCCTCCTGGAGGAGCTCGGCCGCGTCCGGGCGCGGGTCGGCCGGCGCGCTCGCCGCCCACAAGCCAGCCCCAAACGCGAGCGCCGTCAGGAGGCCCGCGCCCAGGGCCGGGATCCAGGCGCGGCTCGAGCGGCGCGGTCCCAGGCGGGCTGCGCGCAGGGCGGCCGCGAAGGCGTCGCCGTCGCCCGGTCGCTTGGTGGGCTCAGGGCTGAGCGCCCGTCGGCAGAGCTCGGCCAGGGCGGGCGGGGCCTGGCGCAGGGGCGGCGGGTTGGCGGTCAGGATCTCCGCCGCGAGCTGAATCGCGTTGGGGCTGGTGAAGGGCAGCTCGTCAGCCAGGGCCAGGTAGAGGAGCACGCCGAGGGCCCACACGTCCGTGGCCGGCGAGATCTCCTCGCGCGCGCCCCGGACCTGCTCGGGGGCCATGGTGTAGGGAGTCCCCACGGCGCGCCCGGTGCGGGTCAGCTGCTCGAGGTCGAGGGCGGTCGCGACTCCGAAGTCGGTCAGGCGCAGGGACCCCCCAGCGTCGACGAGCAGGTTCTCGAGCTTCACGTCGCGGTGCACGATCCCGAGCGCGTGGGCCGCCCCGAGCGCGTCGCCCGCCTCCTCGAGCCAGGTCAGGCGCTGCGCGAGCGGGGCCTCCTCGAGCAGGTCGTCGAGGGTCCGCGCGCCCTCGATCAGCTCGCAGGCCAGGTAGGGCTTCCCCTCCACGCTGCCGCTGCTGTAGACCCGCACGATCCCGGGGTGATCCAGGCGCGCCATGAGCTCGCCCTCGCGGGCGAAGCGGGCTCGCGTCAGCTCGTCGCAGCGGAGCAGGAGCTTGAGCGCGACCTCGCGCCCGCTGGCCTGCTCGCGCGCCCGCCACACCTGGCCCATCGCTCCTCGGCCCAGGGGGCCCAGGAGCTCGAAGCGCTCCCCAGCGCTGCCCGCGATCACCCGCTCGGCGCTCACCTCCCGAGGGTCCTCCCCAGGACCCTGCGCGGCAAGCCCCGCCCGAAGCGCATAGGTTTAGGTGGGTCTTTCCAGGAGCTTGCTGCTATCTTTACGCCCCTTCGAGGTGCCCATGACCCGGATCTGCCTGCTCGCCACGCTCCTCCTCGGCTGCGCCAGCGCCGCCTTCGCCGACGACCCCGAGGTCTACGCCCTCTCCGGCCGGCGCGACGGGATTCAGCGCTACCAGGCTCAACTCGAGGTCGAGGACCTGGGCAACAAGCGCGTTCGCCTGCGCTGGAGCGAGCCCGATCGCGGCGTCGACATGGAGGCCGAGGGCGAGCGGATCGGCGGGGTCGTGCGCGTGCGCTTCCCAGCGCCCACGGGCGCCCGGGGTCGGCTCGTCGCCGGCCAGGGCGGCACCGTCCTGGGGATCTACCAGTTCGTGGAGGACCGCGTCTCGGGGGTCCTGATCGAGGGCGACGGCGCCCTGCCCTGGCGAATCGCGGTCGAGCGCGGCCTGCGCGCGGCGGCCCCCTCGGGCTTCAGCCCCGCCGGCAAGCTGGCCTTCAAGCGGGTGGTGCTCTGCGTGGACGGGATCCCGCACCAGGTGCTGAGTGAGCTGATCGCTCAGGGGCGCTTCAAGGGCTTCAAGACCCCGGCGCGGATGGTCACCGTGTTCCCCTCGCTCTCGGCGATCAGCTGGGGGCGCCTGTTCGGGCTGCCCTCCGACGTCGGCTACCAGGTCGAGTACTACTCGAACCACCTGGGCAAGGTCATGGGCGCGACCAAGAAGCAGATGCTGACCCAGACCGTGCGGGCCGAGGCGCGCATGCACTACCGGCACCACGGGCTGATCGGTCACGCGCTGGCCTACGTGTTCCCCTTCCGGGTCGGGCGCAAGCAGGTCCGCAAGCTGATCCACGAGCTGCGCGAGCACGAGGGCTCGCGGACGGCCTTCGTCTACGCCTATCAGACCGACGCGATCGCCCACATGATGGGCCGCGAGAAGCTCGTCGCCGTGCTGGGCGACATCGAGCAGGAGCTGACCTCGCTCCAGGAGTGGTTCCGCAAGGAGAAGGGCGAGGAGCTCGAGGTCGTGCTCGTGTCCGACCACGGCCACACCATGGTCTCGGGCGAGCTGGTCGAGATCAACGACCACCTCGAGCGCCGCGGCTGGAAGCTGGTCGAGGAGGTGCGCAAGCCGCGCCAGGTCAACTTCAGCTCGGCCGGGATCCTCAGCTCGATCGCGCTCCACTGCCAGGAGGCGGGCGAGCCCGAGCTGGCCGGGATCGTGGCCGAGCTCGAGGGCGTCGACCTCTGCACCTACGACGTGGACGGCAAGCAGCAGTTCGTGGTCAGCAGCCGCGGCGTGGCCCGCTTCGACTACCACGCCAAGAGCGACCGCTACGCCTACTCGGTGCTCTCGGGGAGCGACCCGATCGGCTACCAGGCGATCTACCTCGAGCTGGCTCGGGAAGGGAAGCTGGACGGCAAGCGGCGCGCGCTCTCGCGCGACCTCTTCGCGCGGACCATGACGCACAAGTATCCCGACGCGGCGCACCGGATCCGCCTCGGGCACAAGCCGGGCGAGCTGGTGCAGAACCCGGCCAACGTGCTCGTCAGCCTGGCCAAGGGCTACGAGAACGCGCGCGGGATCGTCAAGAAGATCGCCGCGATCTCGCCCAGCGGGCGGAGCGGGACCCACGGCGCCCTGACCCAGGACGACAGCGTGGGCGTGTTCGCGAGCAACTTCATGCAGCCCTTCCCGGGCATGCGCCCCGAGGACCTCGAGCGCGTGATCGACCTGGCCGACTATCGCGCCAACCGGCCGCCGCTCGAGGTCGTGACCGCGCCCGGCCCCGACGGCGGGACGCTCCTGGTCGAGGCCAAGGTCCCGGCAGGCTCCGAGGGCTCCATGGGTCAGAGCGCGGCCGAGGTCGACGAGCGGACCACGGTTCGGATCACGGTTCGGCGCAAGCGCTTCCTGCTGCGCGACCCGGTCGTGTGGAAGGAGACCTTCAAGGCGAACGAGCTCCAGCGGAGCCAGGACGCCTACCAGATCCCGGCCAAGATCCTCTCCAAGCTGAAGTCTGGGAAGAGCTATCGGGTCGAGACCAAGGTCGAGAGCCGCGACGCCGCGGGTAAGGTGTTGCTGTTAAATCTGGCTAAGATGCGTGCGACGACA
>CALDQK010000837.1 GCA_937911525.1 uncultured bacterium | reverse complement strand
CAGCAGCACGAGCCGGTCCCAGGGGTCGGGGGCCTGGCTGGCCGCGTCGCGCGCGAGGACCACCGTCAGGGTCGCGCGGTCGCCGGCCCACACGTAGCGCTTGGTGCCCGAGAGCAGCCACTCCTCGCCCTCGCGGCGGGCGGTGGCCTCGATCGCGTCCGGGTCGACGCCGAAGGGGCCCTCGGCCCAGGCCAGGGTGCCCGAGCGCTGCCAGCCCTGCTCTTCGTCGGCGAAGGGCGCCAGCAAGCGGGCGGCCTGCTCGGCGCTCCCCAGCTCGAGCACGCAGGCGCCCGCGCTGCGAGGGCCGGGGACCGCGGCCGCCACGCCCAGGTCGCCCCAGGCCAGGGCCTCGCTGACCAGCGCCGCCCCGCACACGTCGAGCTCGTCCAGCCCGCCGAGGGACTCGGGCAGCGCCAGCGTGCACAGGCCGAGCTCGAAGAGCGCCTGCGCGAGGTCCTCGGGCAGGCCCGCGTGCTCCGCTTCGCGCAGCCGCGGACGGACTTGATCGAGGGCGAAGGCCTCGACCGCCTCGACGACGTCCTGCAGGTCTTCACCCACTTCGAACGAGATCGTCACTGCCACCTCCTGGCCAGGACCGCGAGCGTAGCGGGGCAGACGGCGCGGCACCAGGCGAGGGAGGCGCCGTGTATGCTCTGGGGCTTCGCGCCCGGGAGTGGTTTCGTGCCGATTACGGTCATTTGCCAGCAGTGCTCAAAGCGCTTCGACGTGCCCGACAGCTATCAGGGCCGCGAGGGCAAGTGCACTTCCTGCGGCGCGCCGCTGCGGGTGCCGGTCCAGGCCGCTCCCAACCTGACCGCCTCGGCCGAGGAGGCCTTCGCGCCTCCCCAGTCCGCGGCTCACCAGCAGCCGGCGGCTCAGCAGCGGCCGGCGGTTCAGCAGCAGCAGCGGCAGGGGGTGAACCTCACGGCGCCGGCCTCGCACGTCGCGATCGGGCGTCAGATCGGCAGCTACGAGCTGCAGCGCAAGCTCGGTCCGGCGACGAGCACGGTGTTCCTGGCCAACTCGCCGCAGGGCGAGGTCGCCGTCAAGGTGCTCCCCGCGCAGCTCGTCGACAAGAACCCCACCGTCGGCAAGCGCTTCCTGCGCGAGGCGCGCACGCTCTTCGGCCTGAGCCACCCCAACGTGATCCGCTCGCACGACGCGGGCGAGGAGCTGGGGACCTTCTTCCTCGTGATGGAGTATTTCCCCGCCTCCGACCTGGCGAGCCTGCTCCAGCAGCGGGGCGGGCGCCTGCCCGAGGAGGAGGCGATCCGGATCGCGATCGAGGTCGCGCAGGGGCTCGACTACCTGAACAGCAACGGGCTGCTGCACCGCAACATCAAGCCCGAGCACGTCCTCGTCGACGACGACGGCGAGGTCAAGCTGGTCGGGCTGGGCCTGATTCGTCAGGCCGACCTCGACGCGGGTGGCCCGCAGGTCACGGTCAAGGGCGCGGTCGTGGGCACGCCGGCCTACATGTCGCCCGAGCAGGCTCGTGCCGAGGAGCTCGACGTCCGCAGCGACCTCTACGCGCTGGGGATCTTCCTCTACGAGCTGCTGACCGGGACCGTGCCCTTCCAGTCGAAGGTCGTGGCCCAGATCCTGCGCATGCTCACCACCGAGCCCTGCCCCGACGTGCGCGAGAAGGCGCCCCACGTGAGCGAGGCGACCTGGGTCGTGATCCGGAAGCTGACCGAGAAGAAGCCGGGCGACCGCTACTCGACCCCGACCGACCTCCTGACCGACCTGCGCGCGATCAACGACGGCACGCTCCAGGGCGGCCTGCCGCCGATCGCAGGCATGGCGGCGGGCACGGTCGCCGGGGCGGGCAAGAAGGGCAGCCGCAAGACGACCAAACACAAGCAGCAGGGCGAAGACGCCGGCAAGCTCAAGCTGGCCGTGATCGGGCTCGGGGTGCTGGTGGTCCTGCTGGTGCTCGTGCTGGTCGCGGTGCTCGCGAGTCGCTGAGCGCGTGGCGGACCCCCAGTCTCGCTCCGCACCTCGCGCGCGAGCGGCTTAAGATCGAGCAACGGAGGAGGGCTCCATGGGCAAGGTCAACCGCTATCGGCTGGTGCTCTACGGCGCGTCGCGTGACAAGCCGAACCTGAAGGCGAAGATCGAGCTCTACGAGCAGAACGGGGACACGATCAGCTCGGTCGGCAAGATCCGCTTCTACGCCGGGGACCAGCGGCTGCCCATGGACGAGAAGGTCAAGGACGGGATCCAAATGCACCTCCCGGCCGACCTGCTCGCGACGACCCTGGACGTGCTGCGCCACGAGGAGCCCCTCTACTTCAGCTACCACGAGGGGCGCGGCGTGCTCGGGACCGGGGTCGAGCCCGTGGGCAGCCTGGACGAGGCCACCCCGCGCCTGGTCCAGGTCGTGACCGAGGCGCAGTCGGGGGCCCTGGCCAACGCGCGGGACATGGCCGCCGAGGCTCGCGCGGCGGCGGAGGCCGCCGCCAGCCAAGCCAAGGCAGCCGCCGACAAGGCCGAGTCCGCCGAGAGCGGCGAGACCTCTTCGGCTTGAGCGTCCGCGGCCTCGGTCTCGGCTCCTGGGCGCTCGCCTGCGCGCTGCTCGCGTGCCTCGCGCCGCGAGCGGGGGCGGAGGTGTGGGCCGACCCGACCCTGCGAGAGGCCCTGGCCGCCGCGGACCTCGTCGTCCTGGGCGAGGCGGTCGAGGACGGACGCGAAGGCGAGGAGAGCGTGCGCTTCCGCGCCCTGCGCAGCCTGGGCGGCGACGCACCCAGCGCTCCCTTTCCGGTCGCGGGGCTGATCGACCCGACCCGGATCAAGGGGCCGACCTTCATCCGCCGCGGCCAGCGCGCGCTGCTCTTGCTCAAGCGGCGCAAGGGCAAGCCCGGCTACGCGATCCCGACCCCGACCTTCGGCCGCTTCCGCGTCGCCGAGGGGGACCTCGTCAAGCACGCAGCCCTGCGCGACACCTGGCTGCGCCTCGACCTGCCCCTGGCCGACTACGAGCGCTTCTTGCGCCTCCGCCTGGGGCAGCCGGCCGAGG
>CALDQK010000836.1 GCA_937911525.1 uncultured bacterium | reverse complement strand
TTTGAACCGGGAATTAGGAACGGCTGTCGCTGACCTCCAGACCGCCCGGACAGATCCTCTTCAACGCAAAGACGCAGAGACGCCAAGACGCAAAGAGCGCCAGGAGGCAGCGGGAGCGGGCTCCCGTGGCACGTCTTCTTGGCCAGCTGCGCGCTTGCAGGACGTCCGGCTCCCTTCGACCCACGAGCGACGCTCTTTGCGGCTCTGCGCCTTTGCGTCTTTGCGTTGAAACAGAGCTCGGAGCGCCGAGCGCGGCTCGTGCAACCCAGGGTCATGGCGGGTGAGGCCGAGCGACAGCCGCTCATGGATCAGAATCGAGCCGAATCCCGAGCGCCGCGATCGCTCTACGACCCAGGAATCCGGGCGCTGTAGCTGACAGCGACAGCCATTCCTTCCTGACTCAAATTAAAATTCAAATTCAAACTGACTCTAGTCGCCGGCCTCTTCCCCGGGCAGCTGGCTGATCGGCAGCTTCTGGTCGTACTGCTCCTGCAGCCCCAGGCGCCGCACCTTGCGCCCGTCCTCGGTGGTGTCCTCGACCGAGAGGATCTGGGCCAGCAGCTCGGGGCGACCGGGCTCCTGGTAGCTGACCATGATCAGCTCCTGCCCCTGGGGACCCCCCGGGAAGACCTCGACGAAGGTCCCCTTGGCCAGGACGTCGACGATCTTGTATTCCCAGGGCTCCTCGGCCTCCAGCGAGCCGATCCAGGGGCGGATCTTGATGTAGCTGTGCTCCTCGCGGGTCCGGGCGCTGAGGTGGTCGTAGAGCTCGGACCAGCACTCGTGCTTGGCGGCGTACTGGACGAAGCGGTAGAGCTCCTCGCTGTTCTGGGTCCGGCCCTGGTTGGGCAGCTTCTCGCGCGCGCAGGGGCCGCTGGCGCAGCCGCTCAGCCCGACCGTCGTGAACAGAAAACAAAAGAGCAGGGTGACGACCCTTCGCATGGTCCCTCCAAAGGAGCAGGCCCCGGTATCACCTCTGGACCGGCCAGTGGGGGCGGGGATTCGGGAGATTCGAACAAGCAAGCGAGCTCTTGACGAGGCTTGCCACCCCCAAGGCTGCTTGATTTATAGTGACGCGGCTTCGGAATCTCCGTGAGTGCTCGCCGCGCTCGCGGTCCAAGTCACCGAAGAGGTAGACCCTTGGCCAAGAAGAAGCTAGGCAAGATCCTCCTGGAGATGGGCTACGTCACCCAGGAGGAGATCGACGACGCCCTCTCCGAGCAGCAGGGCGGCAACAAGAGGCGCATCGGCGAGATCCTCGTCGAAGCCAAGGCGTGCGACGAAGAGCAGGTCGCCAAGGCCGTCGCCGCGCAGTCTGGCCTCAAATACTGCCAGATCAGCAAGTTCGAGATCCCGCCCGACGTGATCTCGCTGGTCTCGCGCGATCACGCGGTCGAGCGCAAGCTGATCCCGCTCAAGAAGGGCAAGCGCGACGTGATCGTGGCGACCCCCAACGAGCTGGACTTCTTCGCGCTCGAGGACCTGCGCTTCGTGCTCGGCTTCGACGTCAAGCCCGTGATCGCCTCGGACACCGAGGTCGTGGCGGCGATCAACCGCTACTACGGCGAGACCCTCGGCATCGACCAGCTCGAGCTCGACGAGGACGTCGACCTCCGCAACAACGAGCTCCCTGAGGACGCCGACGACGCCTACGAGGACGACGCGCCGATCGTGCGCCTCGCCAACCAGATCATCGCGACCGCGGTGGCCGAGGGCGCGAGCGATATCCACATCGAGCCGATGGAGAAGAAGGTCCGCCTGCGCTACCGGATCGACGGCGCCTGCATCGAGCAGGACTCGGTCCCCAAGAAGCTGCAGGGCGCCTTGCTCTCGCGCTTCAAGATCATGGGCAAGATGAAGCCCGAGGAGAAGCGGATCCCCCAAGACGGTCGCATCAAGATGCGCCTCGGCGGGCGCGACATCGACTTCCGCGTCAACTCGCTGCCGGCGACCCACGGCGAGTCCATCGTGCTGCGAATCCTGGACAAGGAGAAGGCGATGGTTCCGCTGGAGAACCTCGGCCTCTCGACGCGCAACCGCAAGAAGATGGACGAGCTGATCAAGCGACCCAACGGGATCGTGCTCGTGACCGGGCCCACGGGCTCGGGCAAGACGACCACGCTCTACGCCGCGCTGACCAAGCTCAACCGCCCCGACGTCAAGCTGATCACGGCCGAGAACCCCGTCGAATACAACATCGAGGGGATCAACCAGGCCGAGGTCAACCACGAGATCGGGCGTACCTTCAGCAAGATCCTCAAGGCCATGCTCCGCCAGGCGCCCAACGTGATCCTGGTGGGCGAGATCCGCGACGAGGAGACGGCGGGCATCGCGATCGAGGCCGCGCTGACCGGTCACTTGGTGTTCTCGACCCTGCACACCAACGACGCGCCGAGCTCGATCACCCGCCTGACCGACATGGGCGTCAAGCCCTTCCTCGTCGCCAGCGCGGTGGTCGCGATCCTCGCCCAGCGCCTCCTGCGCCGCCTGTGCAAGAAGTGCAAGGTCCAGCTCGACCCCAAGGAGATCAAGACCTGGGAGCTCGAGGCCGTGGGGCTCAAGCGCGAGCACCTGCGCGGCAAGACGATCTACGGACCCGTCGGCTGCGAGACCTGCGGCCGGGGCGAGGGCTACAAGGGCCGCACCGGCGTGCATGAGCTGCTCGAGATGACGCCCGCCCTGCGCGAGCTGGCCTTCCAGGCCGTCCACTCGGCGGTGATGCGCAAGGCGGCCGTCAAGGAGGGCATGATCACCCTCCAGCAGGACGCCACCGTCAAGGTCCTCGACGGTCAAACGACCTTCGAAGAGGTCCTCAAGATCACCCACCGCAAGGACCTCAAGCTCGGCTGAGCCACCCCGAGGGGCCGTCATGCTGCAAATCGACAAGATCCTCGAGCTCGTGGTCGAGAAGGGCGCCTCCGACCTCCACCTCACGGTGGGGTCGCCGCCCGTGGTCCGCCTCCAGGGCCGCCTGCGCGCGCTGAACACGCCTCCGCTCACGCCGGAGGACACGATGTCGTTGATGAAGTCGATCACGAGCGACCGCTGCCAGCAGGAGCTGGCCGAGACGGGCGGCTCGGACTTCGGCTTCTCCTTCGGCGACAAGGCCCGCTTCCGCGTGTCCGTGCTCAAGGGCAAGGGCAACGTGGGCATGGTCCTGCGTCAGATCAGCAACACCCTGCTGAGCCTGGAGCAGATCGGCCTGCCGGCCTCGGTCAAGACGCTCCTGACGCGTCCGCGCGGGATGTTCCTCGTCACGGGTCCGACCGGCTCGGGCAAGTCGACGACGCTCGCGAGCTGCGTCGACTTCATCAACAGCGAGCTCGACAGCCACATCATCACGATCGAGGACCCGATCGAGTTCTATCACCAGCACAAGAAGAGCATCGTCACGCAGCGCGAGATCGGGATCGACGTCGGGACCTTCGACGAGGCGATCCGGCGCGCGCTCCGTCAGGACCCCGACGTGATCCTGGTGGGCGAGATGCGCGACCTCGAGACGATCGGGGCGGCGATCACCGCGGCTGAGACGGGCCACCTCCTGTTCGGCACCCTGCACACCATGGGCGCCGCGGAGACGATCAACCGTATCGTCGACGCCTTCCCGACCAACCAGCAGGAGCAGGTCAAGACGCAGCTCAGCCAGGCGCTGATGTGCGTGATCAGCCAGACCCTCTGCCCCAAGGTCGAGGGCGGGCGCGTGGCGGCCCACGAGATCATGGTCCTGACCCCCGCGATCGCTCACCTGATCCGCGAAGGCAAGATCTTCCGCATCAACAGCGAGATCCAGACCGGCTCTCGCTACGGGATGCAGCTCATGGACGACTGCTTGTTCGGCCTCTTCCGCAAGAAGCTGATCAAGTACCAGGACATGATGGAGAAGTGCGTCGACCCCAACGAGATGATGTCCAAGGTCCGCGAGGCGGGCCTGGTCGCTGGCGGGGGCGCTGGCGGCGGTGGTGGTGGTGGCGCGCCGGCCGCGCGCAAGCGTCGTTAAGGGCTAGGCGAGGAGACAGCACATGCGCGGTATCGGCGAGATCCTCATCGAGATGGGCTTCCTGGACGAGGACGACGTCGCGGAGGCGATGAAGGTCCAGACGGCCAAGGGCGGCAAGCTGGGCGAGGTCCTCATCAGCCTCGGCTACGTCACGCCCGAGGACGTGTTGTTCGCGCTCGCTGAGCAGACGGGCATGGAGGTCGCTGACCTCGACGACGAGGAGATCGACCCCGCCGTCATCGACATGATCCCGAAGGAGTTCGCGGAGACCTACCGCGTCGTCCCCGTCCGCCACGAGGGCGGCGTCGTGATCGTGGCGCTCGGTGACCCGATGAACCCCGCGGTGATCGAGGACCTGCGCTTCATGCTCAACCTCGACGTCCAGGGCGCCGTCGCCACGATCGAGGCGATCGATCGCGCGATCCTCAAGTATTACGGCGCCATGGAGGACAAGGGGATCGGCAGCCTGATGGAGGACTTCGACCTCGACGGGATGGAGGTCATCGAGGATGGGGCCTCGGGGGGCAAGGACGACCTCGAAGCCCAGGTCGCCAGCACCCCGGTCATCAAGCTGGTCAACTTGATCCTGCTCCAGGCGATCAAGGACAAGGCCGCCGACATCCACCTCGAGCCCTTCGAGAAGACCTTCAAGGTCCGCCAGCGCATCGACGGCGTGCTCTACGACATCAAGCCGCCGCCGCCCCCTCACCTCGCCCGCGCCGTCGCCAGCCGCATCAAGGTCATGGCGGGTCTCAACATCTCCGAGACCCGTATGCCTCAGGACGGCCGCATCGAGCTGAACGTGGGCGGGCGCCCGGTCGACATCCGCGTCTCGACCCTGCCGGTCGTGTTCGGCGAGGCGGTCGTGATGCGTATCCTCGACCGGAGCAACGTCGACCTCGACCTCAACAACCTCGGCATTCGCCCCAAGGACCTCGAGGTCATCAAGGCGCTGATCCACAAGCCCAACGGCGTGGTGCTCGTGACCGGCCCGACGGGCTCCGGCAAGACGACCACGCTCTACAGCGCCCTGAGCGAGATCAACACGGTCGACAAGAAGATCATCACCAACGAGGACCCGGTCGAGTACGACATCGACGGCCTGATCCAGGTGCCGATCAACCCCGAAGTCAACATGACCTACGCCAAGGCCCTGCGCGCGATCCTGCGTCAGGACCCCGACGTGATCTTCGTGGGTGAGATTCGTGACATCGAGACGGGCGGCATCGCGGTCGAGGCCGCGCTGACCGGCCACCTCGTGCTCTCGACCCTGCACACCAACGACGCGCCCTCGGTCGTGACCCGCCTCGTCGACCTCGGCATCGAGCCCTTCCTGCTCAGCGCCGTGCTCGAGGGCGTGATCGCGCAGCGCCTGGTGCGCAAGATCTGCCAGGAGTGCAAGGTCCAGTACACCCCCGAGGTCGAGGAGCTGATGGAGATCGGGCTCAAGCCCGACATGGTCGCTGGCCGCCAGTTCTTCTACGGCCAGGGCTGCAAGAAGTGCAACACGACGGGCTACAAGGGTCGCCAGGCGATCTTCGAGATGTTCCTCGGCACCCCCGCGGTCAAGGAGATGATCGCGGCCAACGCCAAGCTGAACGACCTCCGTCGCCAGGCCCGCAAGGACGGCATGCGCGTCCTGCGTGAGGCCGGAATTACGGCCGTTTATGAGGGGCGCACGACCATCGAGGAGATCGTCCGCGAGACGGTCTTGCATTAATCCTGCAACAGGTGCCTGCGGGGGCCAGCGCGAGCTTGCCTCGCACCCCGTATGGACCTAAGATCCGCCAGATCGGGAGGACAGACCCTCGCGAATCATGCATGACGTCAGGGTTCATGCGGGTCTGTCCGAGCGAATCTGATGTCGCCGTAGGCGACGAGGCCCGCGAAGCGGGCCACCGAGAACGGCTCGATCTGGGCCACATAGCCGCCGGGGGC
>CALDQK010000835.1 GCA_937911525.1 uncultured bacterium | reverse complement strand
AGCTCCTTCGCGTTTCGGAGATAACCGCCAAGGACGCCAAGAACGCCAAGGAATGCCGAATCTTGGCGTCCTTGGCGTCCTTGGCGGTTCGATCCAAGAAGACAGGAAGGAGCTGTCGCTGTCAGCGGCAGCTCCTTTGCGTTGGTTGGCTCGGGGTGTCGGAGGAAGAATGTGGGTTTGTGTTTTGTTATCCCGGTGGTGATCCCGGACCCGTCATGATTCCTCCTCGCTCCAAGCTTGCTCTCGCTCTTCTTTCGAAGGCGGATCGGCTGGCGGATCGGCTGGCGGATCGGCTGACGGATCGGCTGACGGATCGGCTGACGGATCGGCTGACGAGGACCTTCTGCGCGATCCCGCGGGATCGCGGTTTTGTGGAGAAGCGTGGAGAGGTGGAAAACGCGATCCCGCGGGATCGCTGATTTGTGGAGAGGCGTGGAAACGGGGAGAAGTCGGCGGCGGCGCGCTACGCCCCGTATCTCGCGTTGCGTAGGGCTTGCCCGAGTTGCAGTAGCACAGCAGCTGGGGGGTCGGCCTGGGGGCAGTTGCACCCTCGAGTGAGGTAGTCCGTGGCGGACTGGCTGGCCCCGAGGCCGCCGCTGGCGAAGCGGTTGCTGTCCCGAACCTTCCACAGCAGGAGGCCGTCGGGTCGCAGCTGCAGCGAGGCACGGTCGCCGCGGAGGTCCCCCGACTCGACGGTCCAGCGCCAAACTCGCCCCTCGATCGGCCTCGCCGTCACGTCAGCGCCCCGCTCCCACCAACACCCCACCCCGACTCGCGAGGTGCTCGCGCCAGGGCGTGCCGGGGCCGTTGTTGCGCCACTCGCGCTTGGCGGTCGGGCCGGTCGCGCTGGTCCCGATCTCGATCGAGCCGAGCCACACCCCGTCCGGCCCCCAGGGGCCCTGGAAGCCGAGCCAGCGGGCGACGGGGTCCCGCGGCTGCTCGCGCTCGCCGAGGTCGATCAGCGCGGTGTCGCGCCAGGTGTCCCAGCGCTCGCCCAGGCCGTTGGCCACGTCGAGGTGGCCCACGATCGCTTGCGGCAGGCCGACCGAGGCGATCACCACGGCGTTGGGGTAGGAGGCGTGCTTGCCCTGGCTGACGTAGACGGCGGGGTGGGTGTCCTCGATCCGCTCGAGGTCCTCGGCGGCCACGACCAGGCACTTGTCGTGGCCGTAGAAGTAGCCGCCGAGCAGGCGGGGCGGGTTGATCTGGACCTTGAAGGCCGCGTGCTCCCAGTCGCCGCGGTGGCCGCCGTAGGGAATGTCCACGCCGAGGAAGCGGGCCTCGGCCACGTCGTAGGGATAGAAGAGCCAGTACTCGCAGAAGGCGGTGCCCGACTCCTCGCCGGGGTAGACGTGCACGTAGACCGGCGCGGCGCGGGGCGGGTCGCCCTTCAGGAACGAGGGGTAGCCGACCACGCGCTCGTCGCTGAACGAGCCCGGCTCCGTGAGCCAGCGCTGGCCTTCGCGCTCGTAGACCCCGGCCTCGAGCTGGGCCAGGAAGCGCGCGACCGACATGGGGAAGTAGCGCTCGGCCACGTTGTGCTGCCCGCCGCGGCCCTGCGGGTCCACGCCCGCGAAGCGAACGCTCGGCGCGAAGCGGCGCGCGAGCGCGGCCTCCTGGGCGTCGTCGAGGCCGTCTCCGTCGCGGTCGGCGCCGGCCTCCATGGGCGGCGGGGCCTCGCTGACGACGGGCGCCGCGCCCTCGTGCGGCGCGAGCACGGGCTCCGCGCCGCGCTGGGTGCAGTGCACGAAGCAGAGCAGCACGAGCAGCGTCAGCGGCGGCGCGGCAAGGCAGCCAGCGAGGCCGCGTCGCCAACGCGGTGCGCGCGTGACCTCGGGAGCGCCCTTCGCGTCTGCGCGCTCGCTCACGCGAGGACCCGCCGCATTTCGAACCAGGGGTCCCGGCCGGCGACGACCTCGGAGGGGCCGACCAGCTCGAAGCCCGCCGCGCGGTAGAAGTCGAGCAGGTGCTCCTTGCTGATCAGGAGCACCTGCTCCACACCCTCGAGCGCGCGGGTCCGCTCGAGATACTCCGCCAGCAGTCGACTCCCGAGGCCCTCGCGGCGCCGCTCGGGCGCGACGACCACCGAGTGAACACACAGGCTGACCCCGGTCGGGTCGTGGCTGCTCATCGCGGCGTGGCGGAGCCTGCGCTCGGCGCTGCGGGTGCCGTTGACGAAGCCGAGCAGCGCGCCGGCCTCCCGCGCCACCAGGAAGCAACGCGGCGCCTGCTCGATCCGGGCGCGGATCACGGCCTCGCTCG
Source organism: uncultured bacterium (assembly GCA_937911525.1). Lineage (GTDB taxonomy): Bacteria > Planctomycetota > J058 > J058 > J058 > NORP233. The sequence goes on along the minus strand of CALDQK010000835.1, from coordinate 12,412 downwards.
CCGCCTCGTCGGCGGGATAGGACGCCGCCTCCAGCGCGGCCAGCTCGCTCGACTCCCCCACGCTCGCCCAGCTCAGCTCCACGCTCAGCTCCCCAGGAAGCGGCGCACGAGCCAGCGGTAGCGGTAGGTCATCACTGCGGCCCGGGTGGTCGACCAGGTGTAGTGGAAGTTCAGCCCCGCGCCGACGGCGCCGCCGAGGATCGGCAGCAACTGGATCAGCTTCTGGCGGGTCAGGCGCGCCGCGATCTGGGCCGCGGCGCCGTGGAGCGCCAGCGCGGCGCGGTTGGCCGCCAGGTGATCCGGCGCGACCCCGGCCAGGGGGCGCTCGAAGTCGGCCTCGCCGGCCATGAGCGAGTTGAGCGCGTAGGCCCCGCCCGCGAGCAAGCCGATCAGGAAGTCCTGCTCGCGCGGATCGTCGAGGTCGAAGCCGTAGGTCGTGGCGACCGCGCCGACCGCGTCCAGGTTGACCAGGATCAGCATCGGCAAGTCGATCAAGGCCAGGGTCAGCCCGCCCAGGCCGCAGCCGAAGCCCTCCAGGGTGGCCGCGACCTGGTTCTCGCGGGTGGTCGCCCAGGCCACCTCGTCCAGGACGCGCAGGTCGGCGCGGCGGACCTTCTCCAGGCGGCGCAGGTTGGGGTCGCGCTTGGCCAGCTCGGCCAGGGCCCGGCCGCGGCGGGCGCGGGCCTGGCTCGAGCCGCCGGCCATGCGCAGCACGTCCTCGACGCTGTTGGTCACGCTCCGCAATAGGCCCTCGGGGACGACGACCTCGGCCAGCTCGCCCAGGGTCGTGGTCAGGCCGCCGAGCACGCCCTGCTGGCTCTCCTCCTCGAGGAAGTGCAGCACCTCGGCGTAGGCCTCGCGCTCGTAGTCGCTCAGCTCGGCGCTGGTGTCGGCGCCGATCAGCTCGCGGAAGGCCTCGACCTTGGCGTCGATCTCGACCACGCCGCGGTAGAGCGTGAACAGCTCCTCGGTGCTGACGTCGGCGCCGATCCCCGCCGCCTGGATCGCCTCGCGCAGGGCGGGGGCGTCGGGCTCGCGCTCGACGAGGGCCGCCACCAGCCCGCGCGCGTGGCTGGCGCCCTCGAGCGTCGCCGCGTAGAGCCCGGCCAGGAACTCGGCGCACCACAGCAGGTCGAGGTCTGGGTCCTCGTCCTCGAGGTAGCGGGCCAGCGCGCGGCGCAGGTTGGGCGTCACGTCGCCCATGTACCAGTCGGCGTAGCGGCGGACGAGGGCCATTTCGCACAGGCGCTGCGCGGCGCTCAGGGTCCCGTTGCGCGTGTGGCGGCGGACCTCCCAGCGCAGCTCGTCGGGGGTGAGCGACTTGGCCAGGCGGTAGCTGTGCGAGTAGGGGTAGTCGAAGGCGTCGCGGTCGACGTATTCCTGCAGCCCGACCGCCTCGTCGGGGCCGAGCAGCTTGGCCTCCTCGCCCTCGAGCACCGCGCGGGCGTGCTCGCGCGCGCGCAGGTCGACGAAGGCCCCCAGCAGGTAGGCCCGCGCCAGGAGCACCGCCAGGTCGCTCAGCTCGGCGGGGCGCTCCTCGCGCCAGCGGACGAGGGCCTTCTCGACGTTGGGCAGGGGCGGGCCCACGAACCAGTCGGCCAGCTCGCGCACCAGGCGCATTTCGCTCAGCAGGGCGGCTTGGCTCGGGTTGCCGTTGCTGAGCGCGCGGCTGGCGAGCTTGGCGACCTCGTCCAGGGCGAGGTCCTTGACCCAGGCGTAGACGTAGTGCGGGCTGGGGAGGAAGGGCGCCCCCTCGAGGTAGTCCGCGGCTTCGCGCGCGTAGCGCTCCTCGAAGTGGTCGAGCTCCGCGCCGGCCAGGGTCGCGGCGAGCCGGCCCAGGCGGTGGGTCTCGTCGTCGAGGCGCCCCAGGCGGGCGTAGCCCGCGGCCAGGCGGAGCGCCAGGCTCAGGGCCAGGTCGTCGTGCAGGCGGGCCGGCGCCTTCTCGATCGCGCGGCGGACGTTGCTCCGCACGGGCCCCGACCACCAGGGGTCGAGGCGCGCGACGAGGGCCAGCTCCACCTTGCGCAGGGCCTCCTCGAGGCGCTCGCCGCGCTCGGGGTTGGCGGCCCCCAACACGCGATCGACCTCCTCCAGGAAGCCCGCCGAGTTGGCCTCCAGGCGGGCCCGCACCTCGCGGTAGAGCTCCTTGGCGTCGTCCACGCGGGGATCTTATCGAGTCGTGCCCGTGGCCGTGCCCGTCCGTGCCCGTGCCCTCTTGCGTCTGAGGAATGGGAGAAGGGCGACGCAGGGCAAGCGAGGGTGCAACGCGAGGCGGATTAGAAGGAAAGCAGGAACAGAGGAAGAGAGGAATGGCTGCAGCCTTCCTGCGCTTCCTGCATTCTTGCTTTCCTTCGTTTAGCGCCGCGTCAAGCCGCCTCCGACCAGCCTCGCGCCGCTCGAGGTGGGTGCTGCGCTCAGTTCCGACCCGGGCCCGCCGTGCCCGTGCCCCGAAAGGAAGAGCAAGAGGAGCTGTCGCAAACAGCGAAAGCTCCTTCGCGTTCCTGAGATGGAACGGGGAAAACTAGAAAACTGGAAGGCGCGGTGGCTGCTCGGCGGAGCCGCCTTCTTCGAGTTTTCCAGTTTTCACCGTTCATTGTCTCGAGGGAGAGGGAGCTGTCGCTCTTGCGGCAGCTCCTGCGCGGTTCGGAGCTGTCGCTCCCGAGGCTTCGGGACAGCCTCTCGTGCACGGGCACGGGAACCAGGACTCGCTACTCCGGGAGCGCCCCGGCTGCTCGCGCGCACTCCGCCACCAGCTCTTCCAGGTCGGCGGGGTCGACGGGCTTGGCGAGGAAACGGTCCATGCCCGCTTCGTAGCAGGCTTCGCGCTGATCGGCCGTCGCGCTGGCCGTCATGGCCACGATCCGGGGCGCGTCCGTGCGCTCGGCGCGGATTCGACGCGCGGTCTCGAGGCCGCCCAGCTCGGGCATTTGCAGGTCGAGCAGGACCAGGTCGTAGTCCGCCTCGGCCAGGGCCTCCAGCGCCTCGCGCCCGTTGGTCACGGCCTTCACGCGGCAGCCGAGGCCCTCGAGCAGGCGCAGGGCCAGGCGGCGGTTGACGCGGTTGTCCTCGGCCACGAGCACCGACAGCCCCTCGGCAGAGGGCGGGGCGGGAGCGTCGAGCTCCGGCGCGAGGGGGGGCGCCGCCTCGATCGTGACTTCGAAGCGGAAGGTCGATCCCTGGCCAGGCTCGCTCTCGACCGAGATCCCGCCGCCCATGCTCTCGCAGAGGCGCCGGCTGATCGCGAGCCCGAGCCCGATCCCGTCCTGCTCCAGGGCGCCTTCACGGGCGAAGGGCGCGAAGATCTCCTCGAGGCGCGAGGGCTCGATCCCGCGGCCGGTGTCCTGGATCTCGCACCACAGCCGCGCTCCCTCTTCGCCTGCGACCCCGAGCCGGATCGTGACGCCGCCCTCGCTGGTGAACTTGACCGCGTTCTCGAGCAGGTTGAGCAGGACGCGGCGCAGGCGCGCTGCGTCGACCAGGACCCGCTCGGGGACCTCGTCGGCGATCTCCTGGCTGAGCGAGAGCCCCTTCTTGGCGGCGCGCGGGCGGACGAGGTTCAGCGCGCCCGCGACCAGCTCACGCGGCTCGCAGGGCTTGGGGTCGAGGACCAGCTCGCCGGCCTCGATCCGGGACAGGTCGAGGATGTCGTCGATCAGCGCCAGCAGCGCGTCGCTGCCCTGCTTGATCCAGCGGACGCACTCCTGCTGCTCGGCGTCGAGCTCGCTGCGATCGAGCAAGCTCGTGAAGCCGACGATCGCTTGGAGGGGGGTGCGCAGGTCGTGGCTGAGGTTGGCCAGGAAGCGCGACTTGGCCTCGGTGGCGCGCACCGCGCGCTGGCGCCCGCTCTCGAGCACCCGCGAGTTCTCTTCGCGCTCGGCCACGTCGCGCGCCAGGGCCGCGCGCATCGCCTCGAGGGCCGCGGTCAGCTCGGCGAACTCGCGGACCGATGTCGGCTGGGCGGGGACCTCGGACAGGTCGAGGTCCGCGATCCGGCGGCTGGTCCGCGCCAGCGCGGTCAGGGGGCGGGCGAAGGAGCGAGAGGCGAGGAAGGTGAGCAGGGTCGCGAGGCTGAGCCCAATGAAGCCGAGGAGCAGGACCCCGGCGGTCTCCGCGCGCGAGAGGAGCAGGTCGCGCTCGGGCAGCACGGCGCCGATCCAGAGCCGCTGGTCGGCGCTGATCTGGAAGGGGAGGAAGGAGACCCACCAGGTCTCGCCCTCGACCTCGATCTGGGTCGGCTCCAGCGGCTCCTTGCCCTTGGCGCGCCAGGCCGCGACGCCGGCCGCCAAAGGCGCGGCGCCCACTTGCTCGGCCGGCTTCAGGAGCGCGGCCAGCGCCTGCTCGGGGTCGCTGAAGCGCTCGTCGCGGGGCAGGCCGACCAGCGCCCCCTCGTCGGTGCACACGAAGACCTGCCCGCTCTCGCTCGGCGAGAGGGTCTGGGTGAACTCGCTCAGGTCGCTGAGCAAGAGGTCGTAGCCGACCACGAGCAGCTCGCCGGTGGGGTCCTCCACTGCCAGCGAGGCGGTGATCCCCGCCGTCTTGCTGGTGAAGAACACGTCGACTCCGGTCCAGTGCAGCGGGCTCGCCCCGCCTTCGCGCGGCAGCTGGCGCGGGCCCGCGTGCCAGGGCCGGGGGCGCGGGTCGTAGTCCATGTCGCGCTTCCAGCGCCGGACGAGGCGGTCGCCCTCCTCGTTCCAGAGCGCCCAGCGGCTCTCGCGCCCCCACTCTTCACGGCGGAAGTCGCGCGTGATCCAGCGGCCGGCCTCGCGATCGGTCTCGAGCAGTCCGCCCGGGCCGAGGTTGCGCATCAGGAGGAACTCGTAGCCCTCGAGGTCGCTGACCATCATGGAGCAGGACTGGGGAATCCCCTGCATTTGGGGCAGGAAGAGCGCCTTGAGCGCCTCCTCGTCGTGGCGCCGAATCAGCCCGCGTCGCGCCCAGCCGCGGGCCTCGTGCGCGGCGGCGACCAGGGGGTGGAACAGCCGCTGCAGCTCACCGCGGGTCTGGTCCTGCATGGAGCGGAAGAGCTTGCGCGAGACGTCGCGCTCGCGGCGTGCGTTGAGCTCGCCGAAGAGGAGCACGACCCCGGCGCAGGTCAGGACCACCAGCGCGCCGAAGGCCAGGAACAGACCCCAGGCGAGCGGCAGCGTCCTCCTGGTGGTCCCCGACTCCATTGCGCAACTTTACACAGAAATGGGACGCTATCGCCCCTGCCCTGTGCGGGGCTACTTGTCGACGTTCTCGGGCAGGATCCGGCGGCTGACGATTCGCCCGCCCACGTACCACTTCTTGGTCGTCTTCCAGGGCGGGCCGACGTGGAGGTACTTGAGGGTGTAGTAGACGAGCCGCAGCTCGCCCTCGACCTCTTCCGCCGCGCACACCTGGAAGTCCTCCCACACCTCGGTCCACCTCCAGATCCGCAGGTACTGACCGTCCTCGCGCGCCTCGCGCATGCGCTGCTCGTGGCGCTTCTTGCCGCGGTTGATCACGACGCGCTTCCAGCTGCTCGGGTCCCACTTGGCGCGCTTGACCGTGGCCTTGGCCAGGCCGAGCAGCTGGGCGTCGCTGCTGTCGGCCGCCGGCATGCGGGTGTCCGCCAGCAAGCGCTTGGCGGCCCCCGCGAGCTTCGTCCGCAGCTGGCGCAGCTGGACCATGAGCGTCACCAGCTCGGGGTCGCGCTTGTTGAAGCGCTTCTCGAGGACCATCTGCTTGGCGTTGGCGGCCAGGATCCCGTCGTCGATCGTCTGGAGCGACTTCTTGACCCAGTCGTCGCTGGCGAGGTTGCTCTCCTTGATCCCCTTGCTGGTGTACTCGAGCAGGCGCTGGGCGAAGCCGATCTGGGCGGTCATTTCGCCCTGGTGGGTCGAGTTGCTGACCGTGTAGCGCAGGGCCGTGCGCTCGACGCCGCGCTTGACGTTGTTGGGGATCCCGCGCTGGAACAGGCCCTCCAGCTTGCGCACGCGGGGGAGCTTGGCGTAGCGGGGGCGCTCCTGCTTGAACTTCTCGACCAGGGCCAGGCCCTTGGGCGCCAAGGCCTCGAGGTCGGCCAGCTTCTTCAGCCACTCCTCGACCTTGGGCGCAGGGAAGGGCGGCTTGAGCACGCAGTCGAGGCGGTCCCGGTCGAAGAAGGCCTCGATCTCCTGGAGCTCCTGCTCGACGTCGCCCGCCTCCTTCTCGGCCGCGGCCTGGGCCTCGGCGAGCTGCTTCTTGCCGACCTCGTGCTGCTCCTTGGCGAGGGCCTCCGCCGCGTCGAGGACCTGCTTGGCCCACTTGACCCGGGGGTGATCCTGGGCGCCGATCTTCTTGGCGAGGTTGGTCCGGATCCCCTGAATCCGCTTCAGCTCGGCCGCGATCTGATCGGGGCGCCCGAGCCGGCGAGGGTCGGACTTGGCGCGGTCGGTGTAGAGGCGCTGCAGGCCGTTGAAGAAGCGCCGCCAGGCGACCCGGTCGCGCGGGTTCATGGGGGGCTGATCGGCAGGCATGGCGCCGAAGGGCAGCTTGGGCGCCTTCGCGTCGCCCGCCTTGCCCTTGGGGTCCTGGGGCGCCTGGCCCCCGCCCGCAGGCTGGGCCGCCTTCTCCTTGGCGCGCGCGCGGATCTTCTTGTCGAGCTCGTTGCTGCGCGTGACCGTGGCGTTCCAGAGCGGGTGCTGGCGGTGCGCGGCGTCCGACTTGCCGAGGGTCTTGCGGGCCGCGTTCAGCTGGCGGACGAGTCGGCTGGCGTTCTTGACGTCGCCCGGCGCCAGCTTGGCGAACTCGGCCTCGACCTCGTCGACGGAGGTCTTGGCCGCGAGGGTCGTGGCGTCGGGCTCCGCGGCGGCGCCTCCGCCCGAGCTGGGCGCGGCGCCCTTGATCTTGGCGCGGACCGCCTTGTCGAGCTCCTGGCTGCGCTTGGCCTGCTCCTGCCAGTCGGCCGCCGAGCGGTCCTTGCAGCCCTTGAGGTGTTCGACCGCCTTGTTGACCTTCTTGATCAGCTTGTTGGCGCGCGCGACGTCGACCGTCTCGTAGTTCTTCAGCTCTCGCTCGACCTTGTCGAGCTCGAGCCGGGCGCGGGTCACCCCCTGCTCGCCGGCGAGGGCGGGCGCGGCCAGGGCGGCGACGCACAGGAACGCGAGGGACGTGTGGCGTGGCTGGAACATGACTTCCCCTCCTGCTCGGTCCACGGACGAGCCGGAACCATGAGGGATTCAGCCCCGCAGCGCAACGCCTCTCAGGCGGATCAGAGGATGTAGCGCGAGAGGTCCTCGTCGGCGACCAGCTCGCTCAGGCGCTCTTCGACCAGGGCGGCGTCGATCGTGACCGTCTCGCCGCGGCGGGTCGGCGCCTCGAAGAGCTCGGGCTCGAGCAGCTTCTCGATCATGGTGTGCAGCCGGCGCGCGCCGATGTTGGCGGTCGTCTCGTTGACCTTGCAGGCCAGGCGGGCGACGGCGGCGATCCCCTCTTCGCTCCAGCTGAGGGTCAGCTCCTCGGTCGCGAGCAGCGCCGCGTACTGGCGCGTCAGCGAAGCGCGCGGCTCGCTCAGGATCCGGCGGAACTCCTCCTCGCCGAGCGAGTCGAGCTCGACCCGGATCGGGAAGCGGCCCTGCAGCTCGGGGATCAGGTCGCTGGGCTTGGCGACGTGGAAGGCGCCGGCCGCGACGAAGAGCACGTGGTCGGTCTTGACCAGCCCGTAGCGGGTCTGGACGGTCGTGCCCTCGACGAGGGGCAGGAGGTCGCGCTGGACGCCCTGGCGCGACACGTCGGGCGCGCCGCCCCGCTCGCGGTCGACGCAGATCTTGTCGATCTCGTCCAGGAACACGATCCCGTCCGACTGGGCGCGCGCGATCGCCTCGGCCTGGGCCTTCTCGGGGTCGATCGACTTCTCGGCCTCCTCGCGGATCAGGAGCTCGCGCGCCTCGCGGACGGTCATCGTCCGCGTGACCTGCTTCTTGCCGCCCAGGCGCTCGAAGAGGCCCTGGAGGTCGAAGCCGCCCGGGCCGCCCTGCGGCGGGCCGCCGGGGGCGCCGCCGAGCATGTTCAGCCCCGCGGGGGGCGCGGCGCTGGCCTCGTAGCTGACCTCGACCTCGCGCTCCTCGAGGCGCCCCTCGCGGAGCATGGCGCGGAAGCGCTCCCGGTTGCGGGAGCGCTTCTCGTCGTCCTCTTCGCTCTTGGGGAGGAGCAGGTCGAGCAGGCGCTCTTCGGCCTTGGCGGCCGCCTCCTCGCGCACGGCGTCGCGCTGCTCCTGCTTGACCATGTTGAGGGCCGCGTCGACGAGGTCGCGGATCATGCCCTCGACGTCGCGGCCGACGTAGCCGACCTCGGTGAACTTGCTCGCCTCGACCTTGACGATCGGCGAGCGGACGAGCTTGGCCAGCCGGCGCGCGATCTCGGTCTTGCCCACGCCGGTCGGACCGATCAGGAGGATGTTCTTGGGCGCGACCTCGTCGCGCAGCTCGGGGGCGAGCTGCTTGCGCCGCCAGCGGTTGCGGACCGCGATCGCGACGGCCCGCTTGGCGGCGGCCTGCCCGACGATGAACGCGTCGAGCTCGCTCACGATCTGCGCCGGCGTCAGGTCGCGGGTCACTTGCTCGCCTCCTTGCTCGGGAGCTCCTGGATATGGAGCCGCCCGTTGGTGAACACGCAGATCTCGCCCGCGATCGAGAGCCCCGCCTCCACGATCTGGCGCGCGCTCAGGTCGGCGGGTCCGTGGCGCAAGAGCGCCTTGGCCGCGGCCGCCGCGTAGCTCCCGCCGGAGCCGATCCCGATCACGCCGTCCTCGGGCTCGATCACGTCCCCGCTGCCCGAGATGATCAGCGAGACCTCCTCGTCGGCGACCGCGATCAGGGCCTCCAGCCGGCGCAGGGCCCGGTCGGTCCGCCACTCCTTGGCCAGCTCGACGGCCGCGCGCCGGACCTGGCCCGAGGCGTCAGCCAGCTTGGCCTCGAAGCGCTCGAGCAGGGCGAAGGCGTCAGCGGCCGATCCGGCGAAGCCGGTCAGGACCTTGCCGCCAGCGAGCGGGCGCACCTTGCGGGCGTCGTGCTTCATGACGGTGTTGCCGACGGAGACCTGGCCGTCGCCGCCCATGGCGACGGTGCCCTGGTGGCGGACGCAGAGGATCGTTGTCATGGGGGTGACTATGCATGGTGGGGGGAGGGGAGGCGAGTGAGGGCGTGTCCCCCCCACCTCGGCTACTCTGTCCCCGTGCGCACCTCCACCCAGCCCACCTGCCCCTACTGCCTGGCGGAGCTCCTCCCCGACGAGGAGCGGGTGCGCTGTGAGGGCTGCAAGACCCCGCACCACAAAGAGTGCTTCGAGGAGAACGAGGGCTGCGCCGCCTACGGCTGCCGCGTCCGGCTCTCGGTGCCCTCGGGTCAGTCGATCTACCTGCGCCCCAACATCAAGATCGAGGGGATCCCGGGGATCGAGCAGCACGACATTGGTCCCTTCCTGCTCAACCTGAAGCCCAGCTTGCACCAGCCCGAGCGGCGGCGGCGCATGCGCTGTCCGGTCGCCTACACCCGGCTGGGCTTCGAGGACAACGAGCTGCGCGCGGGCGACGTGCTCAAGGGACGGGCGGTGCTCTACCTGCCCGAGCCGACCAAGTTCAAGCGCCTGGAGCTGGTCCTGACCCAGGGGATCAACAGCCCCAAGCCGGTCCAGCGCCTCGAGCTGCCCGTGGTCGAGGAGGCGCGCCAGGGCAAGCACCCGCGCGGCTCCTATCCCTATGAGCTGGAGCTGGTCGCCCCCGACTACTCGCCGCCCACGGACCCCTACCAGTTCACGCTGGTGCTCCGCACCGGCCTGCTCGCCATGGAGCAGCTGCGCTCGGATCCACGCACCGTGTTCCTGCTCAAGCGCAAGCTCAACCTGCCCAGCCACGTGGGCGACCTCGAGGGCGCCGCCGACGGCAACGCGCTCGTGCTGCCGCCCCCTGGACGACGGCAGCCTCCGCGGGTCGTGGTCCGGCCGACGGATCGCCTCGCGCGGCGCGGGGTGGCGAACCTGAGCGAGTCGTCGGAGGAGGTCCCCGCCTTCTTCGCCTCGGTCGAACCAGACCCCTTCCGGTCCTCGGGCGAGGCCGAGCAGCTCGCCGACCCCTTCGCCTCCTCCACGCCCCAGGGCAGCCCCCAGGCCGAGGACCCCTTCGCCGAGGACCCCTTCGGCGGCGCCACCTGGAGCGCGGTCCCTTGTCGGACCCCCGACGGGCCGCGCGCGCTGCAGGCGCGCCTCTTCGCCCAGGCCCAGCCGCCTCGCGACCGGCTCGAGATCGGCGCCCCGCGCCACCCCTACACCCCCGAGTTCGCGCTCCAGGTCAGCGGCGGCACGCGGGTCTCCTACATGACCCTCGCGGTCCAGGCCGAGCTGGTCCGCCCCGGCGGTCAGCCGGTCGAGGCCCCGGGCCTGCCCTACACCGAGGAGGTGATCCTCGTCGGCGAGGGCGCCTTCGCCGCGGGTGGCTACGCGACGCAGGCCGGCGTCGACCTGGTCTACTCCGTCCGCCCCGAGCTGCTCGAGCTCTTCGAGCGGATCCGCCGCAACGGAGCCCACAACGCCGCGCTCCGCCTGCACCTCGGGGCCGAGGCCCTCACGGAGGACGGGCGGGCCCTGACGGCCCGCGGTCGCTCCGTCACCCTGACGGGCGTGTTCTAGGCCTGAGCCGATCGCCCGAAAAGAATGAAATGAAACGAAGTGCTGAAACGCGTCCTGGTCGGACGCTTTTTGCGCAATGACTTAGCCAGTGGCCTCCTTCTCGCAATCATTTCAGCGACAAAGGAGAACACTGTGAGACGACACTCGATCCTGGGCCTGGGGGCGCTGCTCCTCGGGCTCCTCGTGGCCCCCGCCGGCGCGGCGGAGGTCGGACCCGGCACCTGGAGCGCCCAAGCCACTGGCTGGGCCTGGGAGCGCGACGGGATCCGCTTCGAGCTGCAGCGCGGCGACAAGGCCTACACCGTGGCCGAGGCCGACCTGGTGCGCGACGCCCTGGAGCGGCTGCCCAACGTGTTGCTGCGCCGGGCCCGCGACCTCGGCGTGACCCGCCTGCGGCGCGACGCGGTGCCCCGCAAGCTGATCGGCAAGAGCGCCAACGCGAGCGCCACGACGGTGATCGAGCGCAAGTGGATCAGCTTCGGCGACGTGCTCTTCCGCGGCCTGAACCGCGACCGGGTCTACCGGACCGTCGCCCACGAGTTCGGCCACGTGGCGCAGTATTCCCTCCTCTCCTCGAACCGCTTCCTGGCCAAGGCGCGAGGGACCTACTTCGGCACGCCGGGTTGGACCTCGATCAGCTGGACCCTGGCCCTGACCAAGGGGCTGCGCAGCTGGAACGGCTTCGTGAGCGACTACGCGCGCACCAACGACCGCGAGGACTTCGCCGAGTCGGTCGAGTTCTACTGGATCGCGCCCGACGAGCTGCAGAAGGTCAGCCCGACCAAGTTCCGCTTCATGCGCGACCGGGTGTTCAACCAGATCTCCTCGCCCGCGACCTCGCGCGTGCCGGGGGCGTTGGCGATCGCGCCGGTGAAGCCCGAGATCACGAGCCTCGGCGAGCAGGCCGAGGGCCCCTTCGGGGTGGTCACCGTGCGCGGCAAGCACTTCATGGGGCCGCGGGACGGCGGCTACAACCGGGTCACCTTCCGCAGCAAGAAGGGCATGGACCTCGCCGCCTCGCGGACCAAGCTCTGGGCGTGGGTCCCCTCGCTCAGCCCCGGCAGCGCGCCGGTCGCCGTGACGACTCAGGACGGCAAGAGCAACGAGAGGACGATTCGGGTCAAGAAGCCCTGGTGGAAGTTCTGGTAATGAGCGACTCCGCCTCGGTCCCGCCGCGCGCCGGCTCCGCGCGCGGCGGGGCGTGGGTCCTGATCCCGCTCGCGCTCACCGCCGTCCTCGGCGCGGGGTGGCTGCTGCTCGACGCGGACCCGATCCCCCGCGCCAGCGAGGCGCCCCAGAGGGCGCCGACGCTCGAGGCCGCAGCGCCCCGTCCGGCGCTCGCCGGCGAGGCCCCTCCGCGGCGCGCGCTGCTGGCGGCCCCAGCGACGAGCGCCCCCGAGCTGCGGGTGCGCGTCGTGGACGCGAGCGGCGCGCCCCTCCCCCAGGCGCGGGTCGCGCTGCGCGTCCCGAGCGGCGAGGTGGTCGGGCTGAGCGCGGACGCCGCGGGGGGCGCGCGCTTCTCGGCTCCGGCGCTGCCCGCCGAGCTGATCGCGCTCGCGCCGGGCTGCCTCGTCCCCGCCTCGCGGCGGCTCGAGTCCTTGCCCGACGAGGAGCTGGTGTGGCGGCTCGAGCGCGGGACGCCGCTCGGCGTCATGGCCAATGAGCCGAACCCTCACGCCGGGGCCTGGCGGGACATCAAGCGCCTGGCGATCGCCTTCCTCGCGGCCTTCGTGGTGCTGACGATGCTCTACGCGGCCCGCACCGACGGCGGCGTCGCGCTGCGGCAGAC